>NZ_BADX01000160.1:0-70159 GCF_000241365.1 Pseudoalteromonas sp. BSi20480
CTAAGGTGAAAAACCGCACTCGGCGGTTTTTTCCTCAATGCTTTATCACGTTCGTTTTAAGGCTATTTCTCCATCTATGTGAATGTCTCGTTGAGGGAACGCAATCACTACATTATTTTGCTCAAATACATCGTACAGACTAAAGCGAATATCACTGCGCACGGTTCTAAGCATGGTTTCAGATTCAGCACATACCCAAAAAACAGCGTTAAAAACTAATGAGCTATCGGCAAAGTCGTCAAATAGCACTGCCGATTTTGGTGTTTTTAAAATCGCTTTATGCTCATCAAGCACCTGTTGGATGAGTTTTTTAACTAAAACTACATCCGATCCATAAGCAACACCTACGCTTACCGACGAGCGTGCATTCCCATCAATTAACGTCCAGTTTGTTACGGTGTTTTCTAATAATTGGCTGTTGGGGATCAACATATGTACGCCATCATTTCGACGAATCCGCGTTGAACGTGTATTAATAGTTTCGACGACGCCTTTTGCACTGCCTACTTCTAAAAAGTCACCTATTCGAATAGGACGCTCCCACATTAATATCCAACCGCTTATAAAATTATTAATTATATTTTGCGCACCAAACCCCACACCTATTGCAATAGCACCCGATACAAATGCAAAAGCCGTCAATGGAATATTTAATACTTCTAGCGAGGTAAAAACTAAAATGGCGATACTTAAAATAAAATAAATACGCGTAAATAAATGAACAGCATCTTGGCTTATTTTCTTGGCGAGTAAAGTTCTTTTTATTAACTTACCAATGTGTGTCACCACAAACCACATTGCAAATAAAATAAGTGGTACCTGAATTATTTTTGCCACTGTGAGTTGTATATCGTTGTAACTAAATACAACAAAAGAAAGGATTTCGTTTATTTGTTCTAAATTCATTTATTTTCCAATCAGGGGGTCTTTAATATTATTATAGAGTGAATGTGTTTTAATTAACTAACTTTAGCACGCCACAATGCAATTTAACTGACTTTAAAAATTGCACTTTGTTATTTTGCAGTACTTGTGCCACCAAAAAACAAACAACAAAAGCTACTTTTACCTATCTAAACATCTATTTTTAGCTAATTTGCGTTTAAATCCTGCATAATCTCGATAAACTTTATTGTATATAAATCAAAATTTGGTAAGTTAAGTGGGTTTTTCGACTCGAAAAGCCTATCCCGGCTAATCTTTCTATGGAGTTATTATGCGTAAAACCCTAATCGCCACTACAATTGCTAGTGCATTATTACTATCTGCCTGTTCAGAAAATAAATCAGAAACACAAACAATGGCAAAAGAAAGCGCAGCACAAGTGCAAGACGTAAACGCAAGCAATGTGTTATTCAAACCAAGTCCTTTACAATACATGGCACCTGAGTTTGATAAATTTGGTACTAAAGATTACGAAGCTGTATTCGACGCGGGTATTGCAGAGCATACAGCTCAAATTCAAGCAATTGCTAATAACCCAGAGCCAGCAACATTTAAAAACACATTAGTTGAAATGGAACTATCTGGTGAGTTATTGAACCGTGTATCAACGGCATTTTATAACTTATCGGGCTTAATTTCAGATGACGAATACCAGCGCATTAGTAAAAAAATGGCGCCAGTATTATCGGCTCACTCTGATGACATTTATTTAAACGGTGCTTTATTTGAGCGCGTTCAAACAATCTACGATAACCAAGCAGCACTAAGCGCTGAAGATCAACGCCTTGTTGACTTTTACTACAAGCAGTTTGTAAAAGCCGGTGCTAAATTAAGTGACGAAGAAAAAGCAAAAATGCGCGAAATTAACGCAAAGCTTGCCGAGCTTTCTACTGCGTTTTCGCAAAACGTTTTAAAATCGTTTAAAGAAGATGTGATTGTTGTTACTGACAAGTCTAAACTTGCAGGCCTTTCTGAGGGTGAAATTGCAGGCCTAGCAGCTGCAGCTAAAAAAGCAGGCAAAGAAGGTTACATGATCACGCTTGTGAACACCACGCAACAGCCTATTTTATCAAGCCTTGAAAACCGCGAGTTACGTGAGCAAATTTTTACTGCCTCAGCAAACCGTGCAGCACAAACAAATGGCCCTATCATCATTGAAGAAACAAACTTACGCGCACAAAAAGCAGAGCTTTTAGGCTACAAAGATTGGGCTTCGTATGTAATGACCTCGCGTATGGCGCAAACAACTGAAAATGTATACGGCATTTTAGATGACCTTGCCCCTAAAGCAGTTGAAAAAGCAAAAATTGAAGCAGCAGCTATCCAAAAAGTAATTAATGATTCGGGCGAAAGCTTCGAACTTAAACCTTGGGATTGGGCATTTTACGCTGAAAAAGTACGTGCTGAAAAATACGACCTAGACCCTGCGTTAGTTAAACCTTACTTTGAAATGAGCTCAGTAATTAACGATGGTTTATTCTTTGCGATGAATAAACTATACGGTATTACGTTCAAAGAACGTCAAGACTTACCGGTTTACCACGAAGATGTAACCGTTTATGAAGTATTCAACGCTGACGGCAGTGCAATTGGTTTATTTTACATGGACCCATACGCACGTGAAGGCAAGCGTGGCGGCGCATGGATGAGTGCATACGTAAGCCAAAGCGGCTTAAAAGGCACTAAACCTGTTATTTATAACGCGCAAAATATTCCAAAGCCTGCTGAAGGCGAGCCAACGCTTATGACCTTTGACGAAGTGTCGACTATGTTCCATGAATTTGGTCATGCGGCTCACGGTTTATTCTCAGATGTTAAATACCCAAGCCTTGCTGGCACTGCAACAGCGCGTGACTTTGTTGAATTTCCATCTCAAGCACATGAAGATTGGATGATTGAGCCTAGCGTACTTGCAAATTACGCTAAGCACTACAAAACAGGTGAGCCAATTCCACAAGCATTGCTTGATAAAGTATTAGCATCGCAAAAATTCAACCAAGGTTTTGGTACGACTGAATATTTAGCGGCTGCTTTACTGGATATGGAATGGCATTCATTTGGTTCAGATAAGAAAATCAATGATGTTCAAGAGTTTGAAAACGCAGCGCTAAAAGCTCATGGTATTGATTACTACCCTGTACCACCGCGTTATAAATCAAACTACTTTAGCCATACATTTGCCGGCGGTTACTCTGCGGGTTACTACGCATACCTTTGGACTGAAGTATTTGCAGCCGATGCATTTGCACACATGGAAAACAACGGTGGTTTAACACGTGAAAACGGCGACAACTTCCGTAAAGAAATCTTATCAAAAGGTAATAGCCGTGACTTAATGCAAAGCTACATTGAGTTTAGAGGTCAAAAACCAACAACCGACGCACTACTTAAGCGCCGTGGTTTAGTAGAATAATAACTTAACTTATTATTTTTAATATAAAAGCCCGCTTGCGGGCTTTTATTGTTTATACCTTAATTTATAACAGATAAACTTAGCCAATTAGTTATTACACAATGATGGTTATGGGCTATTTATTTGCAGTGACCCTGCTTTGGGCATTTTCGTTTAGTTTAATTGGCGTATATTTAGCTGGGCACGTTGATGCATGGTTTAGCGTATTAATCCGTGTTGCGCTAGCTACATTGGTATTTTTACCGTTTATCAAACGCCTTCCTCCCGCCACCGCAATCAGGCTTATGTTGATAGGCGCTGTGCAACTTGGGGTTATGTACAGTTTTTACTACCACTCATTTTTGTTTTTAAGCGTCCCTGAAGTATTGCTTTTTACGGTTATGACGCCGCTCTATATTACTTTATTAAACGATACCCTTAACAAACAGTTTAATCCGCAATTTTTTATTGTTGCCTTAATTGCCGTGCTGGGTGCGGTAGCAATTCGTTATGAAAATCTCAACAATGACTTTTGGCTAGGGCTGTTGCTTGTACAAGGAGCCAATTTAAGTTTTGCAACTGGGCAAGTTACTTACAAACGGTTAATGCAAGGCAAGCAGCTTGACGACAAGGCGGCATTTAGCTGGTTTTTTATTGGCGCTCTCATTGTTGCAGGCTTATGTTACGCATTATTTGGTAACCCGAGCAAACTGCCAAGCACAAATACACAATGGGGGATTTTAATTTATTTAGGGATAGTGGCCTCTGGCTTGGGTTATTTTTTATGGAATAAAGGCGCAACGCTTGTCAATGTTGGGGCGTTGGCGGTCATGAATAACTTACTCATCCCTGCCGGTATTATTGTTAATATTGTTATTTGGAATAGAGATGCCGATATTTTTAGGCTAAGTATTGGTGCAGCAATAATGCTTTTAGCGTTAGTGGTTAATCAAATAATGGCGAAAAAATAAGTTCACTTTTCTGTCGTTGAATTGTCATTAAGAGTTACTAAGGTAGTGCAACTTTTATTTTTTAAGGATAAACAATGAAGCGTATTACCTTATCTGCCAGTTGCCTTCTAATTGCTGCACTTACCGGTTGTGACGATGAAGTTAAAGTAGTCGAAAAAGACGTTTTAGTAACTAACACTGAAGTTGAAATTGTAGAAGTACCCACGCCAGTCGTTGTAGAAGTTGCCCAAGGTAGCAATGTTCAACTTGGCACACGCCCTGATTATTTAATTAACGACATGGCGCCAAGCGAGTTAAAAACACAATTAGCATCATGCCAAGATGGCCCATTTTATACAACAGACTTTTCAATTGGGCATCGCGGTGCGCCAATGCAATACCCTGAACATACTAAAGAATCTTATATTGCAGCAGCGCGAATGGGCGCAGGTATAGTAGAGTGCGATGTAACGTTTACAAACGATAAAGAACTAGTGTGTCGCCACTCACAATGTGACTTACATACCACCACTAATATTTTAGCTATCCCAGAACTTGCCGCCAAATGCAGTGTGCCATTTACCCCAGCCAATCCAAATACCGGGACTCCCGCTTCAGCAAAGTGCTGTACAAGCGATATTAGCCTGAGCGAATTTTTAACCCTTGAAGGAAAAATGGATGGTGCGAATCCTAAAGCCACCACAGTGGCAGAATACCTTGACGGCACCCCAAATTGGCGTACCGATTTATACTCAAAAACAGGAACGCTATTAACCCACAAGCAAAGTATTGAGTTATTTAAAGAGTTGGGTGTAAAAATGACCCCAGAGCTTAAGTCGCCTCAAGTTAGCATGCCTTTTGATGGTATGAGCCAAGAACAATACGCACAAAAAATGCTTGATGAATACACGCAATTAGATGTTCCCGCAAATCAGGTATACCCACAATCGTTTAATTTAGACGATGTAAAATATTGGATTAACACCAACCCTGAATTTGCAGGTCAAAGTGTTTATTTAGATGGTCGCGATAGTGAAGCTGGTTTTGACCCGAGCAATCCAGCAACATGGCAACCAAGCATGGCTGAACTGGTTGCTGACGACGTTAAAATACTTGCGCCTCCCATTTGGATGATGCTTACCATCGATAACGATAACAATATTGTTCCTTCACAATACGCAATTGACGCAAAAGCGGCAGGTTTGAAGCTCATAGCATGGAGCCTTGAGCGCTCAGGGCCGCTAAATGAAGGGGGTGGTTATTATTATCAGTCAATTGCTGATGTAATCAATAACGATGGCGATATGATGACTGTAGTTGATGTGTTAGCAAAACAAGTGGGTGTAATGGGTATATTTTCTGATTGGCCGGCCACGGTAAGCTACTACGCAAGCTGTAATAAAATGCCAGCTAGCATTTAAAAACGCATTTCAGCGGTCGTTTATTCTGCTGCGCTCAGTTACCATAAAGAAATTACCAAACCTTTTTAACTGAGCGCTTTTATGATCATCCAACAACATAATACCGACTTACCAACGCCAACAGGCCTAATGCGAACCACAGTGTATCGTCCACAAGCCGATGGGCAGTTTCCTGCCATTGTTTTTTATTCTGAGATTTTTCAGCAAACGGCTCCTATTGCTCGAAGTGCTGCACTTTTGGCAAGCCATGGTTTTGTTGTACTCGTGCCTGAGGTATTTCATGAGTTAAACCCTATCGGGACTGTACTTGCTTACGATGATGCAGGTAAAGACAAAGGCAATGCGGATAAGTGGAAAAAACCGCTTGAGCATCATGATAGCGACACACAAACATTAATCGATTTTGTAAAATCGCAGCAGTATTGCTCAGGTTCAGTGGGGGCGATGGGTGTATGTATTGGCGGACATTTAGCTTACAGAGCTGCACTTAATCCCCAAATTAAAGCAGCGTTTTGCTTATACGCAACGGATATTCACAGCAATACATTACCAGCTCAAGAAGGAAACAATTCATTTGAGCGCATGGCCGATATACAAGGTGAAATACATTTTATTTGGGGTAAACAAGACCCTCATGTACCACAAGAAGGCCGCAGTAAAATTTATCAGCAATGTGTAACGACAGGCATTAACTACCAGTGGCAAGAAGTTAACGCGCAACATGCCTTTATGCGTGATGAAGGTGAGCGATACGACGGCGCATTGGCAATCGCAATGTACCAACAAGCCGTGGCGCTTTTTAATCGCACTTTATAAACACTTTAAGAACGTCTTACTAAGTACTTTTCAGCATACCCAGCGCGGTATGCTGCTTTACAAAGTACGCTTTTAAATAATCAATAAATAACCTAAGCTTTTTAGAGCCTGTAGCACCTGGCGGAAACACCCCGTAAAGCTCAATATCTTTAGTTTTGTAATCGTCTAATATGATCTCTAGTAGCCCAGCTTGCACCTTTGGCCAGGCATCATATAAGGGAATACGGCCAAGACCATGCCCTGCCTCTACAAATGCCGTGCGTGCTGCCGCATTATTTGTGCTTAAACCACCTTGCATTGTAATGTCGTGCTTTTTACCATCTTTTTGTAGCGTTAAAGTTTTACTCCCCAACTGATACACAACCCATTTATGCGCTTTTAAATCAGCTGGCGTTTTAGGTTTACCAAAATAGTTAAAGTAATCTGAAGAGCCACAAATACAGGTACTCATTGTGGTCAGTTTTGTCGCTTGTAAGTTTGAGTCACTTAACGCAACACCACGAATGGCAATATCAAAACCATTTTTTATTATATCTACTACGTCGTCGGTTAGCTGTAGGTCGATTTCAATTTTTGGATATTGGCGCTTAAACGTATTTATAGCGGGTACAATCAATTGCATACCCACATTAACGGGGCAACTCACTTTAAGTAAACCTTGCGGCTCGCTTTTTATATTCTCTATTTGTTGATTAGCGGCATTGGCTTGCTCAGTAATAACGCGACAACGCTCGTAGTACGCTATACCGGCCTCTGTAAGTGTCATCGTGCGAGTAGAGCGATTTAAAAGTGTAACTTCAAGCTGGGTTTCTAATTTTTTTAAATGATAGCTTGCCACAGCGCGTGTTAAACCTAATTGCTTAGCGGCGGCTGTTAAACTTCCCTGCTCTACAATTTGTGCAAACACCACCATACTTTTTAATTGCTCGAATGACACTTTCATGGCTTTTCCGCCTAGTTAAAATTCAACCCATTCATTGTATCAATTATTAAACCAATAAAGTCAAATTTATCATCGTTGTTTAAAGTAATTTAAATGCATATAGTAATAATACGAGTTTGGTGAATACCAAATACTAATTAACTCAATTATCGAAGGAATATAGTTATGGCTAAAAAAATACTTATGGTACTTACTTCACATGCGGATCTTGGTAACACAGGTGAAAAAACCGGTTTTTGGGTTGAAGAATTTGCAGCACCTTACTATGCATTTGTTGATGCTGGCGCTGAAGTGACACTTGCATCTCCTGCTGGTGGCCAACCGCCAATTGACCCTACAAGCACACTTGCTGATTTTCAAACCGATGCAACTAAACGTTACGATGCAGACAGCGCAGCACAAGCGCTAATGGCCAACACACATGCACTAAGCGAAGTAAACTCAAGTGATTACGACGCAGTATTTTACCCTGGCGGCCACGGCCCATTATGGGATTTAGTAGATAACACCGATTCTGTATCACTAATTGAAAGTTTTGTTAAAGAAGAAAAACCAGTTGCTGGCGTTTGTCACGCAAGTGCTGTGTTTTTAAATGTTAAAGATGCAGACGGCAACGCATTGGTAGCAGGTAAAAAAGTAACTGGTTTCACCAACAGTGAAGAAGAAGCTGTACAACTGACCGACGTAGTTCCTTTTTTAGTGGAAGACGAGCTAATCAAAAAAGGTGGCGATTACCAAAAAACTGAAGATTGGGGTGTACTTGCCCTAGAAGACGGTTTGCTGATTACGGGTCAAAACCCTGCAAGCTCAGAGCTTGCTGCTAAAAAACTATTAACTAAATTGGGTTAATAGCATTTAAATACTAAAGGCCAACGCGGCCTTAATTAAGCACAGCATTTGAGCTGTGCTTTTTATTTGCTTTTCATTACCAAATACAATTCCTATACTGGCAACTGTTTAAGGTCAATTAGGGAAATTTATGACAACCAAGCCTACGTCTCTGTCATTACTAACAACGACTCGCTTTGCTATATTTAGCATTGTCGCTGCTTGCTTTGTACTTCAAGTTATTAATAGCCTTCCTGGTATAAACCTTAATGGTTTAGGTATTTACCCGCGCAGCATACAAGGTTTAATAGGCATACTTTGCGCTCCCTTTTTACACGGTAGCTGGTGGCACTTTGCCAGTAACATGCTGCCTTTTGCGGTGCTCAGCTGGCTCATTTGTCAATACAGTGTTAAACGGTTCTACTCTGTATTTATTTTCACCGCACTTTTGGGCGGGTTATTAGTTTGGGCATTTGGCCGTAGTAGCCTTCATGTTGGTTTGAGCGGCGTAATATACGGGTTGTGGGGTTTTATTCTCTGCTATGGCGTGGTCAGGCGTTCGCTAAAATCAATCGTAATCGCTATCGTTGTTGCCATACTTTATAGCGGATTTATTTGGGGCGTATTGCCGCAACGCTTTCATATTTCGTTTGAAAGCCACTTATTCGGAGCCCTAAGCGGGTTGTTTTTAGGTTATAAATTAGCAAAAGCAGATAGACAAAAAGGTTTATAAAAAACTATTTTAAGTGAATCAATCTAACAGTGAGGTTATTTATGAGCGATACAAACAATTACACACCAGCCAAAGTGTGGACGTGGGAAAGTGAAAGTGGCGGTAAGTTTGCCAGTATTAATAGACCCATAGCTGGGGCAACTCATGACAAAACCTTGCCTATTGGCGAGCATTCATTTCAACTGTACTCGCTGGCAACGCCTAATGGCCAAAAAGCCGCTATTATGTTTGAAGAACTTTTAGAGCTTGGCCTTAATGATGCGCAATACGATGCTTATCTAATTAATATTGGCGAGGGAGATCAGTTTGGTTCTGACTTTGTTGATATTAATCCAAACTCAAAAATTCCTGCGTTACTCGATCACTCAACAACACCGCCAACTCGTGTATTTGAGTCTGGCTCTATTTTACAATATTTAGGTGAAAAGTTTGACGCACTTATACCCAAAAGCCTTGTAGCAAAAACCGAGTGCCGTAACTGGTTATTTTGGCAAATGGGCTCTGCACCCTACTTAGGTGGCGGTTTTGGCCACTTTTATAGCTATGCGCCAAGTAAAATGCAATACCCCATTGACCGCTTTACTATGGAAACCAAACGCCAACTCGATGTACTTAATCAGCATTTAAGCAATAACGACTATATGGCAGGTGATGAATATTCAATTGCCGACATTGCTATTTGGCCTTGGTATGGCTCACTTGTTTTAGGCGACTTGTACGATGCTGCTGAGTTTTTAGACGTTGCCTCTTATACGCATGTTGTTAGATGGGCCAAACAAATTGCTGAGCGTCCAGCGGTTAAAAGAGGTCGTCGTGTTAATCGCACATGGGGGCCCGAGGAAGAACAGTTAGCCGAGCGACATAGCGCAGACGACTTTAAATAAAGTACTAGAATGCATCAAAAAAGCCAGCTTAAATGCTGGTTTTTTATGTCCGCTATAAATATGGCGCTACTAAAATGATCACATTACCCTGCCTGAAAGTAGAATATTTAAACATATCAACCTAGTATAAATTTACTTACCTAAAAGCAGTGTAAAGCCGTGGTCAAACTAACAAAAGAGCAAATTTATAAGCGCCTTAACAATGAAGAAGATGCTAAAGCTTGCAAGGAAATTGATGAGTCTGCATGTAAAGAGGTGCCCGGTAACTTCATTACTTTATTACTAAGCCAGCTGTTTAGTAAGTTTGCAGACGCACTACTCAATCCCAAAGTTACGCTTCCCTGGTTAATGCATAGCTTAAACGTACCTGGCAGCTTTATAGCGTGGCTTGTGCCAATAAGGGAGTCTGGCTCTTTACTTCCGCAGTTGGCTATTGCCGATGTGATCCGCAAATTATCTGTTCGTAAATGGGTGTGGGTAATTGGCGCTATTGCGCAATCGATATGTATATTAGCCATGGTAGGCGTTGCTTTTGTATTAGAGGGAAAACAAGCAGGCTTCGCTATTTTAGGTTTGTTAATATTATTTAGTTTAGCACGAGGCTTTAATTCAGTAGCAGCAAAAGATGTACTGGGTAAAGTGATCCCCAAAAAACAGCGAGGCAATATTAGCGGCTTAGCGGCAAGTATTGCAGGTTTGGCAACCCTAACCTTTGGACTACTGATGTGGTTTTTTTCACAGCAGAAAGAACAAAACACAGTATTAATTGCCTTGGTATTGGGCGCAATAATGTGGATTGTGGCGGCCTTTTTTTATAGCCGCATAAATGAATACAAAGGGGCTACCGACGGTGGGAAAAACGGGCTACTGCATGCATTTACAAAACTTAAACTCCTTTACCAAGATAAGCAATTTGCCCACTTTGTTGTCACACGTGCTTTTTTATTGTGCTCAGCTTTAAGCGCGCCATTTTATATTATTTTAGCGAGTCGCCAATCGTTTGAGTTTTCGTTACTTGCAACATTTATTGCTGTATCGGGGTTAGCCAGTTTAGTGTCCGCGCCAATTTGGGGGCGATTAAGCGACCTATCAAGCCAACGAGTTTTAGTGCTTAGTGCCATGCTTGTAACTCTTAATGGCTTAACGGTATTTGTTATTGCAACGTGGTTTAACCATTTATTGAGTGCTTGGTGGCTGCTGCCTACGCTTTACTTTTTACTCTCTGTTGCTCACCAAGGTGTTCGCCTTGGCCGCAAAACGTATTTAGTCGATATGGCACAAGGAAACAAGCGCACCGACTATGTTGCAGTAAGTAACACGGTTATTGGCGTGCTTTTACTCCTGTTAGGCAGCATTGGATTACTTGAGAGCTTTTTATCTACCGCTGAACTTATTTTGCTCTACAGCCTGCTTGGTTTTTGTGGCGCCATTAGTGCATTATTTTTACCTAAAATAGAGTAACCCTAACCATATCAACTTGCACTAATACCTAAAACAGCTTACTTGATTAAACTGCACTGTGGACAATAAACCTATCTCTAGCAGATATGCTCAGCGCTTAGATTAATTAAGCTAACTAGCATAAACATTTTATTACAATTACTTACACCCTAACGTTAGTTTTTGCCGTAGGCTGAAAAGAGTTAAATATTCGCCTACTTAAAATTATACAAAGGGATTTACCATGTTAAAACCGTTTAGTGCATTACTTATATTGCTTGCACCTAGTACTTTATTAGCGCAAACCATGTCGATTAAAACCACTGAAGGGTTAGTAACAACCGACTCGACAACGTTATTTGCTTTTAACAAAGAGCTTAAGCAGCTAGAACGCATTGATTTACTATCAGCGCAAAACTCTCAGCTCGTTCTGCCTGACAATGCAATTGGTTTTGACGTGGCAACACTTGCTAATACAAATGATAAGCAAGCGCTTGTGGTAGCTAGCGATGGCATTTACAAAGCGGATAAAGAAAAACCTTCACTTTTATTTGCATATACATCAGTAATAAACCAGTTAGAAGTAACAGAGTTTGAAAAAATAAACTTTATCATTGATGCCAACAAAGATGGCCTGAGTGATATTTTGCTCCCAGACTTAAACCAAACAACCCTTTATATTCAAACTAACAACGGCCAATTTACCCCTCATACTTTTGAAAAAAAGACGCAGTTTACTGGTGATTTTTCAAAAGATGGTCTCACCCTTGAAGTTGATATTAATAACCAACCTACAATTACGGATTTTAATCACGACGGCCTAAATGACTTAGTGTTTTTAAATAAAAAAGGCGCCAATGTGCTTTACGCAAATACTAATGGTTACAACAAAGCCATGGCTGACGTTAATTTTAATATTGAGTTGGGCGAGCTTAGTAACGGTGAAAAACGCAAAATAAAGCAGCTTCTTGATATAAATAACGATGGCTATTTAGACTTTATTACCAAGCAATATAAGCCAGTGGAAGGTATGGATTCGCTCGATATTGACATAGCGCATAACCTTTATTTGGGTAATAAAACAGGGTTTAGTCAAACACCTATTAAATTGTTAAATACCAGCGGCCCTAGTCAGCTTGTATTTGAAACAGACTTTAATAACGATGGCTTAATAGACCTGCAAACAATGGACTTAGACATTGGCCTTGGCACTATTGCCTCTATGGCTATGGGCGGTGGTAAAACTGACGTAGATGTAGAAATGAATATTTATAAGCAACAAACCGATGGCTCATTTGCTAGTAAATCAAGTATAGAAATTGACCTTGAGATGGAAATAAATATGAGCAATGGCGATGCAACCCCACCCTTATACATAGGCGATATAAACGGGGATGACAAAACTGATGCGGTATATAAATACAGCAAAAAAACGCTCTATGTTTACTACGGCGAAGAGGACAATTTGCTTAACAAAAAGCGTAAAAAATAAAATTAACCCTACCTAAAAAAAGTAAAGATATTTTGTTAGTTGACATTAACCAAGACGGTAAAAAAGACTTTGTATTTAAATTTACCGAAGAAGATGGCACCAGTAAAATTAAAACCCGCTTAAACTAACCACCTACACAAAAAGCCCAGTATTACTGGGCTTTTAATGTCAGCTTTTACACATACTTACGCTTTAATACTGAGTAACGAATCAGATTCAGACAAGCCAAACTTTTCTTGAACAGCCGATAGTATAGCGTCTTTATCTTCATCGTTTATTTGGCTTGAATACTGCTCGAGTAATTCATCAAGGTAACTTACTACATCTTCTGTATTAACTTGCTCTAGTGAATTTTGTGGCGGTGGAGGCGGTCTTTGCCCTTCAGGTCGGCCAGCATCACCAATACTTTTAGCATCAAATTCAAGCTCGCTCATTAATTCTGCCAGCTCTTTAGTGGGTGAAATACCCTGCTCTTCAAACGCAGCTTGAATGCTCTTTGCATCTTCAGAGGTTAAGTTTTCGGGATCAAATTGCGCTAGCGTTTCTTTTACAAAATCACTTTGTTCTGATGTTAGCGATACTGCTTGGCTTTTTTGCTGCGGCATAAAATTAGTAGCGTTATTGTTTATTGAATTGATCATGTTAGTTTCCTTTCAACGTTCACGACGAGGCGGTTTATGTTCACTTAATTCTTGCTCGCTGATTTCCCCATTACCGTCAGCATCAATTTCATCAAAAATAGTCTGTGCGTCACCGTGAGGTGGCTTTTTAGTATTAAATTCATCAAAACTAATTGCACCATTGCCATCGGTGTCGAGAGTTGAAAAGTCTGGCTTAGGCGGTTTGTTATTACTTCCTTTTGCAGCAATATTGGCCGAAAAAACAATGCTAAGTAATACAATCATTGCCGTTGATGTTAAATGCTTCATAGTAATAACCTTATATTTAGGGCGTGTTGATACCGTAAACTTACACCTTAAAAACGCAAAAAATGTGCAAATAATAAGGAAGTATTAAATAATTTAAAAAATTGATGTGTTCTAGGGCGTTCTGGTTGCTCAATTTACAATCAGCAGATAAGCTAACGCAAGCATGTGTAAATGCGCGTAATACTGCCCTTAATTCTCAAAGCTGATATACTGCTTGAGCATATAAAACAACTAATTACAGAGCACTTTCTTAAATAATGATTAATAACCAACTCCACTTAGCAGGCAAGCTGTGAAAACACCAAAACGCTTACAACCCCTTATCGATGACGGTTTAATTGACGAAGTACTTAGCCGACTAATGAGCGGTAAAGAAGCCGATGTATTTGTAGTTCGCTGTGGTGAACACATTCGGTGTGCAAAGGTTTATAAAGATGCTGTTAAACGCAGTTTTAAAAAAGCCGCACAATACCAAGAAGGCCGAAAAGTTCGCGGTGGTCGCCAAGCTCGCGCAATGGGAAAACGCTCAAGTTACGGGCGCCAGTTAGAAGAAGAGATTTGGCAAAATGCTGAGGTTGATGCTCTTTCTCGTTTAGCTAGAGCCGGTGTGCGTGTACCCGATACATATTTTTGTGTTGATGGTGTTTTACTTATGGAGCTTGTGTCTGACAGCGAAGGCGATGTTGCGCCGCAGCTAGGCCATGTAAGTATGAGTAAAGAGGAAGCTATAAAACAACATACACTGATGATGCATTACATTATGCTTATGCTGTGCGCGGGTATTATTCATGGAGACTTATCAGAGTTTAACGTGCTTGTTGACGATAAAGGCCCTGTGATCATTGATTTACCGCAAGCTGTAAATGCGTCCGCTAACAATAGCGCTGAAGCCATGTTTGCTCGTGACGTAAACAACATGCGTCGTTACTATAGTGAGTTTGCACCTGAGTTGTTAAATACCCAATACGCTAAAGAAATGTGGGCGCTATTTGAAGAGGCAAAACTTACACCTAATTCTATACTCACCGGTGAATTTGAAGATGACAGCGAAGAAGCTGACGTTGATTCAGTACTAGACGAGATACAAGCTGCAGCCGATGAAGAGCAAGAGCGACTAGCGCGCATTAACTTTTCAGACGAAGAATAAAACGCCAACGTTTTTGTTAATCGCTTTGTTCCCTTATTGCGGGTGTACAAAGCGATAACCTACCCCATAAACAGATTGAATCACACTCTCTGTTTTAGTTAATTCATCCAGTCTTTTTACGCAATTTTTTTATGTGGCTGTCAATCGTTCTATGACTCACAATACGCTGATCGGTGTACATGGTATCCATTAAGCTATCTCGTGAATAAATTCTACTTGGGTTATTAAACAAAGGTTTAAACAACTGAAACTCAAAGTTAGTTAGCTCGATGTCGTTATCTTGGTATTTTACTTTATAGGTGGTTTCATCTAATTGCATTACCGATGTTTGTACTGCTGAAACGTTGAGACGCCTTAAAATAGCTTTTACCCGCGCAACCAACTCTGCGTAACTAAACGGCTTACAAATATAATCATCTGCGCCTAACTCAAGCCCTAGCAAGCGATCTATCTCTTCTACTTTGGCCGATACCATAATAATAGGCACATTGGAAAAACGCCTAATCGCTTTACATAATTCGATTCCGCTTTGACCTGGTAACATTACGTCTAGCAAAATAAGGTTTGGCCTATTAATTTCAAGCCATGGAAGTACGTCATTCCCATGGTGTATTTGATGAGTATTAAAATGATGATTCATTAAAAAATCACTCATTAAATTAGATAATTTTTCTTCATCTTCAACTATTAAAATGTGTTCACTCATTGGCACCTCTATTCGTAACGTAAATTCAAACCACTTAATAAAGTAGGCAATTTAAAGATTAGGTTTAAACATTGTTAAATGGTTGGCAGGCGTATAATAATAGCTAAACCACCTAGGTCCGCTTTTTCTGCGACTATCTCACCGTTATGACCCTCAACTATATGTTTACAGATTGATAAACCAAGGCCTGAACCACCTTCTTGGCGGTTACGCGCACCATCAACTCGATACAGGTATTCAAACAAATGCGCTAAATGTGAAGACTCTACCCCAACTCCATTATCCTCAATACTCAGCTCAATAAATGACTGCCCTTTTTTACTTATGTTTTTAGCAGTTATTGAAATAGTCGTGCACTGAGCATAATGAACTGCATTCATTAAAATATTATCAAACAACTGCAGTAGCCGTGTTTTATCAGCCTCAACATTGGCGTATTGAGCACTATTTAATAGATAAAGTTTGATTGTATGCTGCTCAAATATAACCTGATATTTTTGCTCGATTGTATTTAACAGTATTGTTAAATCGGTTGGCTGCATGGTGTAATGCATCCCCCCTAATTCGGCACTATTTAGCATATGTAAATCATCTATTAGGCGCTTTAAATGCATCGCCTCATCATTAGCTGAACTAATATTTTTGGTATTAGGCTCACGTACCCCAAGTAACATTGCTTCAAGTTCACCCAGCAAAATACTCATTGGTGTTCTTAATTCGTGAGAAATATTAGCTAACCAGCGTTTACGTACTTGCTCATCTTTAGCTAGTGTAAAGGCCAGTGTATTAAAATCTTCACTTAATTGGCCTAATTCGTCTTTTCTATCAAGAGTCAGCTTAGTAGTGAAGTGACCTTGCGTAAGCTGATGCATCCCGGTTGCTATTTTTTTACCGGGCTTACTAAATGCCGTGATAGTAAAAAAGTTAACAGCAACGTAAATAATGCAGCAGCTATAGCAATAAACCATAAGTAGTCTGTTTGCTGTTCTAAAAAATCAAGCTCGTAGCCATCAACCAAATTATCTCTTTTTGAAACAGCTAAATAACCAATGACTATATTGTTAACAGTAATTGGCGTATTGATATAGGTGAGTTCATCGAGATAACGCCCTCTTATCGGTTGCTTATTTTTATCAAGTAACGCGTAATGAGCAATATCGTTTGGTCTGGGAGGGCCTTTCATATCAAAACGACCGCGTTCAGGTGGTGGTGGCCTCATTGACCGGCCTCTAGGACTTGGGCGTTCTGCAAATTCAGAAAATTGGCTGCTTTGTAACTCGGCTTCAACAAGGCGTCTAAAGCTTTTATTGTCACGGATGACTTCGTCCCACGAGGCACTGCTTTCATATTGCTTTGCGAGCTTTGTTACAAGCGGCTCAAGTGCTTTTATTTCTTTTGCATTCACATAATCAATAACACCTTGGCCTATGCTCCATTGTATGAGCACCACCAGCCCCGCAATAATGCTAAAGGTAAAGCTAAACAAAATTAAAAAAAGTTTATTGTGAATTTTCATGGGGAAGCGTTCACCTTAAAATTAAACCGCCACTTATAACTTGGCCATATTTAAATAAGTTTAACAACTAAACGTGCAAACAATGTGCACCTACTTAAAAAAATTGTACAAAAAAGGCGACCTAAGTCGCCTTTGTATTGTTTAGTTTTTTAAATGTTTATCAAAAAAATCTAAAAAAGCCTGCAGCGTTTTAACGCGATGTGCCTGATGCGATAAATAATGATCGCCATCTTCTAACTCAATATAAGTAACGTCTTTATTTTCATCGTCTAATTCATCTTCCATTTCCCGGCTATGGTAAACAGGCACTACACTGTCATCACTGCCATGAACTAATAATATAGGTCGGTTAATCTGCTTTGCATACGTTACAGGAGAGTTAGCTTCTAGCATATCGTCGTCTGTACCAAACTGCTTTCTGACTATTTCTTTATTGGTAAAGTAACGCGCTTTAAAAACAAGGTGTTCTAAATCACTTACGCCTGCAAAACTGGCAGCACATTTAAATGTTTCAGGGTGCTTAACAACCGCCATTAACGCTGCATAACCACCATAACTTGCGCCACCAATACAAATTTTTTCAGGTTGTGCAATACCTTGTTCAATAAGCCAATTGGCGCCATCTTGTAAATCGTCTTGCATGGCTAAACCAAAACCCTGAATAGATTGCATTAAAAACTCATAACCATATCCGCTTGAGCCTCTAAAGTTTGGCTGTAATACAGCGTAACCATGATAAGCCAATAATGCAGTCCAATAATCAAAGTTAGCGTAATCTCGCGCCATTGGACCACCATGCGGAAATATTATAGTGGGTAATTTATCGCCCTTTTTATACCCTACAGGCAACGTTAAATAACCTTCAATGGTTAATCCATCTCGCGCTTTATAACTAATGCGTTCTTTACCGCCGTATACTGTTTCATCAATTTGCGGATAGGCATCGGCAATGGCGCTGACCTGATTTTTTGTTCTGTCTCCTAATAAATAACTACCTGACGACTTTGCTGAACTAACGCAAAGTATGTATTTTTGTTGATCTTTAGTGGTGCTTAAAATATCAATATCGTAGTCGTCTTTAGGAAGCGATACTCTTAAAGAGCGGTGAAGTTTATCTAAATCTGCATCCCAGTAGTTTACCCCGTCCCCTATGTGAGAATCAGTAAACCCTGCAACCTCACCTGTTTTGCTAGAATAAAAAATAGAACCATCAAAGTCGTATTTATCATTGCTGTAAATTAACTCGCGCTCTTTGGTAGTTAGGTTAAGTCTAAACAATGCATCTCGTCCGTTGTGCAAAGCCGAGATATATAAAAGGTTAGGGTTTTTATCAAACCCTAATATAGAAATACTTTGCTCACTAAATACTTCGTAATCAAATAACGTGTCCCAGTCTCCGGTCTCAGCATTAAGTAATTCATAAGTAAATTGTGTTTCGTCCATTTTTTTAGCTATACGAACATTACCTTGCCTGTCGGCAAACCAATCTGTTACGTTATTGCGCTGTCTTTGTACTTTACTTTTGCGCAATGTATTAAGATCTAGCTCGTATACAGCAGGGTTATTTGGCACTGTAAAATCACCCTGTACCAAAATTTTATCTTCTTGTTCTGGTAGAAAGCTCACTATACGGTCTGCAAATTGTGGCTGACGCTCATCTCGAGAAGGGACAGCTCTAAACGCTAATTTAATCCCATCTTTATTTGTGAGATTGTACGAGTACAAAAGTGTAGATGTATATTTAGCCCCGCCAAATTGGTACTTAATAAACCTAGCACCCAGCAAAATAACGTTATCATTAGCCCAGCTATACCAATCAAAAAATACAGTGCGGTTGTCTGCATTTAAAATTGCTTTTGTATCTCCTGTTTTGAGATTTTTAACCATTAACACTAAGGTGCCTTTGTGGTTTCGAACAAAAGAAAGGTTCTCACC
Organism: Pseudoalteromonas sp. BSi20480; assembly: GCF_000241365.1. Classification (NCBI taxonomy): domain Bacteria; kingdom Pseudomonadati; phylum Pseudomonadota; class Gammaproteobacteria; order Alteromonadales; family Pseudoalteromonadaceae; genus Pseudoalteromonas; species Pseudoalteromonas sp. BSi20480. Next base: position 19,078 of record NZ_BADX01000160.1, read on the forward strand.
ATTGGGAGATAGTTTAATTTGGCTAAAGTCTTTTAAGCCCGCAAAGGCTTCTATTGGCAATTTTTTATCTTGTGCGGCGAGAGCATTAAAGCTAATAAGAGTGATCAATGCAGCTGCAATAAGTTTACGCATCAAAAGTCCTTTTATTTTTATGTTTTTAAATCAGGTCCGTATTCTATAACTGAGGGCGCTTAAGAACAAATTTATCTTTTGTCGTACTAAAGTAATCGCCACCCATTTTCCCTACAGCCTCTAATCGAGCAGGATCAATATAACCGTTTACTAATATTTCATCATCAACACATATACCAACAATATCCAATAACATCATTTTTCCGCCACCGGCTTTTTCTGAAACCGTAATTACATCACGCAAGGTACATTCATAGCGAACTTTAGAAGCCTCTACACTTGGCGGGCTCACTAATAAACTTGGCGCCTGTTGTATATTTGCTTCATCAAACTCGCTTACGTTATTAGGGTAATTGGCACAGCTTTGGTTCATTTGTTCAACTAAGCTATGGCTAACAATATTGACCACGCACTCTTTAGTAGCCAGTAAATTAGTTAACGTGTCTTTGTTAGCGTGATCACGCGGATTTACCTGAGTAACACTTAATACAGGAGGATTACAGCTTGCTACGGTAAAAAATGAGTACGGAGCAATGTTCGCAATCCCTTTTTCGCTTAACGTGCTGATCCATGCAATGGGGCGCGGGCTTATACCGCCCACTAAATATGAATATACATTGTGATCAGCATTACTAGTTAAATCTAAAAACATATTTTTCCTTATTCTTATTAAAACTAAATCGCAATTTAAAACCTTTACGTACTAACAACTTTAACTTTTTATTTTAGTGCGTTTTTTGTAGCTAACAGTACCCGTTAATAAAAATGCAAACGCAATAAAACACCAAATAACGTGAACATTAATATACTAATTTAAGCTAAGAGTCGTAAATTAAATGCGTGAAAAAATAAATATAGTGTGGTTTAAACGCGATTTACGCTTGAGCGATCATCAGCCATTAAAAAGTGCGTTTGATACTGGCCTACCTACCTTACTAATGTACAACTTTGAACCACTTCTGCTTGAGGATGCTCATTATAATGAACGACACTGGCGCTTTGTGTACCAGTCTATTGTTGATTTAAACTCTCAATTAGCGCGCTTTAATGCAAAGGTGTATATATTCAATGAAAACATGCAAACTCTGCTTCAAAAGCTTAATGAGCAGTTTGAAATATCACATATTTTTAGCCACCAAGAAATAGGGCTAAATAATACCTTTGAACGCGATTTAGCAATTAAAGCTTGGTGCCACCATAACCATATTAACTGGCAAGAGTCGCCAACAGGCGCTGTTATTCGTGGTAAAAAAAACCGTGACAATTGGAACGAACGCTGGCAAAAAACAATGCAGGCTCCGCTTGCTATACCCAATTGGAAGAATGTTAATACCGTCAAACTTAAAAATTATAACAATCCAGAATTACCTGAAACTTACACTCAAGATGATGACAATTTTCAGCAGGGCGGCCCGCTTCATGCAAGAGAAGTTATGCAAAGTTTTTTTACCCAACGCGGTAAAGGCTATCAAAAAGGAATATCTAGCCCTAGCTTAAGCCGCACCCATTGCTCTAGACTATCGCCATATTTAGCATGGGGAAATATAAGCCTTAGGCAAGTTTATCAAACTGCGATAGACGCTTATCATTCAAACCATCCCGATAAAAAAGGTTGGAAGCGCCCGCTTGCAGCTTTTGTATCTCGTTTGCATTGGCATTGCCACTTTATGCAAAAATTTGAAAGCGAATGCACTATGGAGTTTAAAGCATTAAACCCGGGCTATCATTCATTTCCGTATCGTACCGATAAACATGTAAAGCATGATATTGAGCGTTGGGCGCAGGGGCAAACAGGCGTGCCTATAATAGATGCATGCATGCGCTGTTTAAAGGCCACAGGTTATATTAACTTTAGAATGCGCGCTATGTTGGTGAGCTTTGTAACACACCATTTAAATATAAGCTGGCAGCAAGCAAGCTTTCCATTAGCTAATTATTTTTTAGACTTTGAACCGGGTATTCATTATCCGCAAATTCAAATGCAGGCATCGGTTACGGGTATTAATACCATTCGCCATTACAACCCGATAAAACAATCGGAAGATCAGGACCCAACCGGCGCCTTTATAAAAAAGTGGTGCCCTGAACTTGAAAAGCTCCCTATTGAATACTTACACGAGCCGTGGGAGCAAACACCAATGGAAGCGCTTTTTAACGATTTTAAACTGGGTGAAGATTACCCCGAGCCTATGCTTGATTTAACACTCGCCTCAAAAGACGCCCGCGAGCGATTATGGCAATACCGAGATCGTCCTGAAGTTAAACGTGCCATAGGAAAAATACTTAGAAAGCATGTTGCAATCACACCAAACACAAGCAAAGTAAAAAATAAAAACACCGCTAAAAATAACACTCAGGTTAAGTAACTATGGCGCATAAAAAACTAAACCTACCGCAGAAAATTTGCCCTATCTGTAATAAACCGTTTGCGTGGCGTAAAAAATAGGCAACGAGATTGGGACAATGTCATTTATTGCTCAGAGCGGTGTAAACGAAATAAAAAGTAGATTGCAATTTACTGGCGTCTATTTTGTCAACATCATCTGAAATTAATTGTTTTTCGGTTTTATTTAAGCTTTTTGTTAAATAAAAGCTTACCTAATCTGAAAAACTTACATTTAAACAAGGAGAAGATGATGACGATTAAAAAAACGGCAAACTCAACCTGGTCTGGCGATATTAAAACAGGCAAAGGCAGTATTTCAACGCAAAGTGGTGCACTTGATAAACAGCCGTACGGCTTTAATACCCGTTTTGAAGATGAGCCAGGCTCAAACCCTGAGGAGCTAGTAGGTGCCGCACACAGTGCTTGTTTTAGCATGGCGCTGTCGCTTGCATTAGGTGATGCTGGTTTTACAGCAGATAAAATTGATACCAAAGCAACGGTAAGCCTTGATGAAGTAGACGATGGCTTTGCAGTGACGCATATAGCACTTGAAGTAAAAGCACGTATTAGTGACATAGCTAATGAGCAGTTTCAGGCCTTATGTGAGCAAACTAAAAAAGGCTGCCCTATCTCAAAGCTGCTTAATACCGAAATTTCACTTAATGCAACACTCGATAACGCCTCATAACCGACTCATAGTTATTTTCAATAATATGCAACTTAAGCCAAGTAAGTTTTTCACTTGGCTTTGCATTCATTAGCCAACCCTTTTTAAGTTGTTTAAATCTAGTAAATCGTTAAGTAGTGCAATCCCCATACCCAACGCAGGCCAAACTACCCATAAATAATTTGGCGAGGTAATTAAATTAATGACTGTTAACAATGCTAATACAGCTAAATAACGCTTTAGATTTTCAAAAAATGTTGATGTATTCATATTTACTCTCCTCTTTGTGTATAGGGTTATTTTTAAGCATAAACAAAACAAATACAGCTGTTAAAAGTCACTCAATATTATGACAAGTGTCATTAATTAGGGCTTACTTATTAGTTACTTCTTACTACTTAAAATATAAAAACTCATACTTTAACTTGTTTGTGTTAAGATCGAACTTAAACTAACCTTAAATGCTTATATTAAAAAGGCCGAACTAAATGAATGAAAAATCAACAAATTGCACAAAAGTTACCTGCAGTAACTGTGAAGATGCAAACACACTTGAGTTTGATTTTTCAATGGCGTTTCAACCGATCATAAATTGCCAAAGCAACAATATTTTTGGCTACGAGGCATTAGTGAGGGGGCTAAACGGCGAATCTGCTTATTCTATTATTTCTAAGGTAAACGAAAGTAACCGCTATGCGTTTGACCAGCTTTGCCGTATTAAAGCAATTGAACTTGCAGCCAAACTAGGCATTACCTCAATGCTAAGCATTAACTTTTTACCCAACGCTATTTATAAGCCTGAGCGCTGCATACGTACTACATTAGAGGCGGCTAAAAAGTATAATTTTCCTATTAAAAACATCATGTTTGAATTTACCGAGGTAGAAAAAGTAGAAGATACTGCACATATAAAGCGTGTAGTTGATTATTATCAATCATTAGGCTTTAAAACCGCTACAGACGACTTTGGTGCAGGTTACTCTGGCTTAAATCTACTTGCTGACTTTCAAACAGATATCATTAAGCTAGATATGGCACTTATACGAGATATAAACAGCGATAAAAAACGCCAATTAATAGTAACCCACTGCCTAAATATGTTTAAAGATTTAAATATTACAGCACTGGCTGAAGGTATAGAAACAGTAGAAGAATACGTGTGGCTTAAACACGCGGGGGTTGAGCTCATGCAGGGGTATTTATTTGCAAAGCCTGGCTTTGAGTGCTTACCCAATGTGAACCTTGATTTGTAAAATAGAGAATAATCGCACACCTTAAATTTATACAAAGCTTGATTAATGCCGCTCATTGTAAAGCGGCATTAATCTATTAAGTCTAACCTACTGCTTACCTGACCATGCCTGCACTAATTGGGTTAATTGCTGTTTTATATCATTATTAGCAATTGCCTGACTTAGGGTTTCAGTTAACACTTTAATTTCGTCCTGATTAGTATTTTGTGCAATAACCTCACCTAACTGCTGCCCAAACATCGTAATTGTTTGATTAACATTATTAGCATTGAGTGTTTTATTGATTTCGCTTAACTGAGAATGTGCGCTACTTTTCTCAATGACACTAACTAGCTCTGCAACACTGCTTTTATCTGGCGCTTGGTGCAATAAGCTTTGAAGTGTCTCATTAAGTAAATTAAAGCCCTGAGAGCTATCTAAATTGGCCAAACCTTCGCCTACAGTGCCAATTGATGCATTGTAATCATAACTTAAATTACTTTTACTGAGCTTACTTGCAATGCCCTCTAACGCCTCATGCAAATACCCCATTTGCTCAACCGCCATCATTACCGGGCTACCTGCACCATCAAGTTTATTTAACCTAACAAAGTCACCTTTAATTTGCTCATAGCGCGCTTGTTCTTGCGCTGTGGCGGTACCTCGCAGTTCACCTAACTTAAGTAGATTTTCTTCAGAACCTTTACTGAGTGTTTGAGCCTCACCTCGGTAATGATCGCAAATTAAATTCTCGAGCTCTTCGTCATTCATAGCTGCTACAACTTTTTCAGCCATTTTATTCATATTACGGTAGCTACCTTGTAGCTTGAACGGCGGCTCTGTACGGTAGTTGTTGTCTTGCGCAGCTGAAGCAATATATTGCGCATTTACTTTTAATACGGTGTCTCTAATAGTGATCAGTTTATTAATTACCGCTTTAATTTCGTTTGCCTCAGCTTGTGAGTAACCATACTCAAGCTCGTTAAGTGGTATATCTTCACCTTGGCAAATACGCACAAATTTGTATAAATCGTCCATATTTCTGTTTGCCAGCGGTGCAAGCACGGAGTTAGATGTAAGGGCATTTTCTATAAAGCTCATTGCAAACTCTTGCTCGCACCCTGCTAACGTATCACCTAAGTTATAAATATCGGCCCTGTTAGCAAGCATATCCGGTATTTTAAAGCTCTCACCCGATTCGGTATAGGGGTTACCCGCCATAACCACAGCAAACTTTTTACCACGTAAATCATACGTTTTACTTTTGCCATTCCACACGCCATCAATTCGGCGCGAGCCATCACATAGCGAAATAAACTTTTGTAAAAATTCAGGGTTTGTATGCTGAATATCATCTAGATAAAGCATTACGTTATTGCCCATTTCAAAGCTTTGATTGATTTTAGCAATCTCTTTTTCGGCAGTTGCGTTAATGGCTTGAGATGGATCAAGTGATACTTGGTCGTGCCCTATTGACGGGCAATTTACTTTTACAAATGTTAAGCCTAGGCGGTTAGCCACGTATTCAACTAACGTAGTTTTACCATAACCAGGCGGCGATATAAGTAATAGCATCCCCATTAAATCGGTGCGTTTGTTTTTACCCGCTGAGCCAATTTGTTTTGCTAAGTTATCGCCAATAATTGGAAAGTACACTTTATTAATAAGCTGGTTTCGCACAAATGAACTCAAAGGCCGCGCTTTAAATTCATCTAATTGTAAGCGCTCTTTTTGCTCAGCTAAAATTTCACTGCGTAGAGAATGGTATTGCTCAAAGGCAGGGACTTGTTCTGTAATATACTCTCGCGTGCGTGCATAAAACGACGCATAATCAACTTGAAGTGTTTGCTCACTTATTTGCTTATGCTGCCCCATTAATCCACTAACAGTGTTATCGGTATTTACATCTAAAACGCTGTATTTGAAAGAAGTAGAGGCTGTTAAATGAAGGTAATTCGCAGCTTCAGCTTGAACTTCAGCGCTAATATTACTGTGTTTTAAACAATAGGCATTTAGCCAACTTAAATAAAGTAGACCGCGCTCATCTGTGCTATTAAGTGTGGTATTAGCTTGGGTTAGCTCTTTGCTAAACCCCTTACTATTTGCATCACTATTAAACTGCTCGGCGAGGTTTTTAGCTTGCTGAGATACTATAAACAGGGGCTCATCTACACTTTTTTGCTGCGCCAATTGCTTAATTAAATATGCTGCGCTGAGCTCACTTGATAAATTACTAAAGTGCACAAGCATACGAGGTATCGTATTTAAAAACTCGCTGATATATTCACTCAGTTGAGATGTTAAAGCGCTAATAAAGTTAATTGCACCAAAGTGCGTTTCCATCAACAATGCATTTTTTGCTTGGTGATAAAAAGTAGCCAACTGTTCTGCTGACAATTGTGCGCTGTAAAGCTGCGCTACTACCCTACAACTCACTGGGTAAATGAGTAAATCAAGGGTGCTTTTTTGATTAAGTAAAGACTCTATTATTGCGCTAGCGTCATGATCGTGTATGCCCTTTTCGTAACCTTCTTGGTAACGAGGCTCTGCAAATTTTTGTACTACATTTAAAAGCGTACTGTCGTCTTTAGCTTGCTGTAATTGTGCAAATGTAAGTGTATGCTCACTATTTTCGCAGGCTAATAAAATTTGCGCAGCTAAATATTCACCACGATAAATAGTGCTGTTTTCAGACACAAGCGCTTGCTGCCACAAGTGACGGCTTTGCGCTAATGTTTCAACACTTTTTGCGTCGGTAATCGGCTCAAAGTAATCGGTCCCTGTTAAATGCAGCATTAGCTGCTCATCGCGAGGCAGTAACGTTAAATCAAGTAATTGCTTATTAACACTAAATGCGTGTTTACCTATACTTACCGTATTACCGCCATCGGTAAATATATCTTGTTTATCACGTAATGAGCGAATGCCCTGATCTTTGCTTGCTTTTAGTTTTGACTGAATATCATCGGCACGTATTTCGTCGCCAATATCTTTTAACTCTTGCGTAAGTGCTCGTAACTTACTGATCATCGGATCAGCTGCAAAGTAGGTGTTTAACGCATCTAACTCAGTGAAGCTTTGCGAACGTCGATTAACGCCCTGTAAAATACGCTCTGCGGCATTTGCTAAATTAAGCGCACGTCGCTGACGCGCATCAATTAAGCTTTGCTTATGTGCTTCAAAGCTTTCGTAAACGTCGTCTCGCTTGGCTATTATTTCACTAAGGTATTCATCAAAATCGCTAAATTGCGACTCGAGCTCTTCTAGCTGTATTAGCAAACGCGATAATTGATCGTCACACGCCTCAGGGGTTTTTGCATTATTTAATGCATTAGTAATACTTTGTGAAAATAGTTTAAAACGAGCGGCAAACTCAGCTTTAGCCTCAACACTGCCTAAGCTTTTTTGACGTATTTCTATGCCTGCTTTTGCCCTATTAACTAACGCATATACACCGCTAATATCTTCTAAAATTTGGGTGCGGATACGGCTATCGTCTATGTCTAAATCAAGCATTGTGTGGTTGAGTAAATCAAGCTCTACACTTTGTTTATCAAGCTCGGCAACATAGGTTTTAAGTTCGGTTACGCTTTCACTCTTAGCGCTTAGCTCTTCGAGTTCTTTTAATTTTTTATGATACGGCTCAAGTGCTGTTGATTGCTGTAAAAAAGCAGCAGTAGCTTGGCTTACACCGCTCAAATGCTCATCTACATCAGCTTGTAACTGGTTAAGTGCATCTGTGTCTATATACTTAATATCTTCAAGGCTGATTATTTGCCCTTTTAGTACTTTTAACGCGTCTATTGCCGTAACAAATTCAGACACTGCTTTAAAGCTATCGGGGCGGACCTCTCGTGTTACTTCTGTGTACTGTTTAGTTATATCTGCAAGTGCTTGCTTAGCTTTGTTCTGTATTTCAGTTACTTTTTCAAATTCATCAAGTACTTGTTCTGCCGTTTCGTAAATACTGTGCAAGCTTTGCGCTATGTCAGCAAACTCACTTTCGTTGAGCCAATGGTAGCGATCAAATATATTTCGGCTCAGCGAAATCATATCTTCGTAGTGAAACAAACTTGGGCTTTGTTCGTTAATCGCTTTGCATACGCTATATAAATCTGAAATACCGCGTACTAAATCGGGGTTACCAATTTTTCCAAAAAAACTCGTTAAAGCAGGTGCATTGGCGGCAAACTCAGCTGATACAAATGGGCTTTGCCATATTTGGATTGGGTGTACGCGTTCAGCTTGTTCGTTATCGGCTTTGAAGGTTAACGCTATGCCATCGTTGTAAATACCATAACCGTGACAGTAGATTGGGTTTTGTAAGTTTTTATCAATAATATTGTAAGCAAATAAAGCATAGCGTCCTTCGCTTGGCTCATAAAATACATACAATACATCTTCGCCATTGGGCGATTTAACTTGGCGATGAAATTCTAAATCATCAATTTGTTCTTCAAATGAGCGAGCCTGTCCCGACTGCAAATAGTAACCACCGGGGAAAATAATACCATGGTCTTCAGGCAGCGTAACACATGCGCTACCAATGGCATCTTGACGCGTAACCTGCAAAGTGCGGCTGTTAAAAATAAAATAGCGCCACTGCTTTTCTCGGTATGGCAAAATTTTAAGTAAAATCAAGTCACCCACTTGCGCGTATTCAACCTCGCTATCAGCAAGCGATTGGTTTTTATCTTCAACAGGTTCTTGATGAATGCCTTCGCCGGTTTCGGTGCTGTTTTCTATTTTTATGGTGAGTGTGCCACCAATGGTTTCAACAAATACGGTATCGGCAATATTTATATGACCGTGACGCCCTTCAACATGGTCACTGCGGTCTGTTTGTTGCCATTCAAAATCATAATCGTGTGCGTGCTTTATATCGCGTTCACCGCGATTATCTATATAATGAATAGTGTTATCTGGGTGTATCTCCCATCTAAACACTCGCACGTCAGAGAGCTTTTCACCAATCTGAAACAACGCAAATAACTTACCGTTTTGCTGATATAAGTGCTGCAGCTTGGTTTGCTTGTAGTAAGTATAAAGCTCTTCAAAATCTCTAATAAAACGGGTATCGGTTAAAAATAAGGTTTTTTCTGGGTAGGGTTCAATCTCAAAGTGGTCCTCTTGCTGAACCAATTTGTGCACACTAAATACATCATCAATTGAGGTTTCTTTTTTCAGACCCAAAAACACGTTGTAAGCAAAAATAACCTTGTCGCCTACAATCACAATATCGCGAGGCGTACAGTTTTGCTCGGTTCGCGCACGCACGCGCCCTTTAACTTGAAGCTCTGTACTACCAAACTCGCTAATACGCTGCGAATTAACGTTATCTGTTTGCGTTTTGAGTGTTGCGCCAAAATTATTTAAGCGACGCTTAATTAAATCGTACGATCCCTGCTCTAAAGCATGTTGTGTTGAGTCCGTCATTAAACCTTTCCTGCAGTATTACTTTTGTATGTGTGATCAAAAAAGCCGTAAATAAATTACGGCTATAGATTGAGAGGGAGTTAGTCTTGCGGGTCGAGTTTTATTTTCTCGTCAAGGCCGCTGCCCATATTGCTCCCTAGCATACTTAGTAATTGGCTTTTTTCAGCCGCTGTGGTGTTACTCAATTGCTTTAATAATTTACTCATATTAAGGTTTTTCATGGTTTCAGCTGAGCCGTTAGCGCCCGCTAATACTCCTTTCAAATCCTCAATTAAATTGCGATCGCCATTTAAGTGATCTTTAAATACAGTTTGTACTGTTTTGCTTTCATCTACTAAACCATCTATTGATTTACCTAAGCTAATAGCACTCATAAACTGGTTAAAGAACTGGCCATCGCCACCCATAATATTAATATCGGCATCGCCTAGTGCTTTGCTCATCACTTGAGCTTGATGCTCTGCTATATCTTTGCCTGCCTCAATTTTAGCCAGCACTAGCTCTTTTTGCTGGTTTAGTTGTAGTGTAAAGCTTTCGTAGTCACGGGCATCTTGGTCCATCGCATTAAGCGCTTGTAGTTTTTCTTCAAGACCTTTGGCCTCTGCAAGCATCTTACGTTCAAGGTTAATGGCTTCAACTTCACCTTGTTTCTCATTCGCATCAGCCATGGCTGTTTGTACTTGCGCTTGAGATAGCCCTATTTCACGGTTACCTTGTGCTTCTGCTTCTAATTTTTGACGCAATACTTTAGCGTCTACTTCACCCTGCATTGCGTTTGCTTGTGCTTTAGCTGTAATTACGTCTGCTTCAGCTAAGCCCTGTGCCGCTGTTTCAACTTGTTGTGCTTGAGCAAGTATCTTTTTAGACTCAGCTTGCTGATTAGCAATACGCAGTTCTGCATTGGCCATTGTTTCAAGTTCACGGGCTTTAAATTCAGCAGCTTGATCTTGCGCTTTAGCAGCTTCAATATCTTTAACTAGTGCTTCTTCTGCTTCTGCTTTAGCTCGGATTATAATGGCGTCTTTTTCACGTTCTGCACCTGCTAAAACCTGCACATCTTTAATACGCTCTTGCTCTTCAGCTACCGACTTTTCGACTATTACGCGATCGCGCACTACATCAGCAATTTCTTTGCGTTCTACTTCAAGCGCTTTTTCTTTGTTAATACGTAAAATTTCAGTTTCTCTTTCTCGTTCAATCACTTCTATTTCACGAGAGCGTAAAACTTTTTCTTCCTCAATACCAAGTACTCGCAGTCGGTTTTGCTCTGCAATATCAAGTTCACGCTGCTTATTTTGCTCGCTAATTCCAATTGATTCTTCAGATTGAATACGCGCCTGCTCTGATTTTAAACGCTCTTCGTGGCGTACTTTTTCAGCTTCGGCGTGTTCACGCGCTTTAACGGTTTCAATTTCACGAACTTGACGCGACATTGCATCTTGCTTTTGACGTTCTATTTCAAGTGATTTCTCAGTGGCTTCTTGGTTTTGTATTTCTACCTTTGCGCGCTCATCACATTTTAACTGATTGGTTAATACATTTTGCGCTGCCGTCATTTCGGTAATACGACGAATACCTTCTGCATCAAGAATATTTTGTGAATCAAGCTTTTCAATCGACGTTTGTTCTAGGTAATCAATGGCAACATCTTCAAGTGTATAGCCAGATAAGTCCTGCCCTATCACTTCTTTAATGTTGTCCCTAAATTCGTTTCGGTGAGTAAATAACTCAACAAAATCCATTCGCTTACCAACCGTTTTAAGTGCCTCTGAAAACTTAGCTTCAAATAATTCTTGCAGCGTTTCATGCTCTGATGCACGTGCACAACCTACTTGCTTTGCTACACGTAAAATATCGTCTTTGTTTTCATTAACACGAATATAAAACGTAATGGCGATATCGGCACGTATATTGTCTCTACAAATCAAGCCGCCTTTGTCTTTACGTTCAAGTACCATGCGCTTTGTTGAAATATCCATCACTTCCATTTTATGGATAACAGGGTAAACAATGCCACCGGTAGTGGTAACGTCTGGCTCACTTTTCATTTTATTTATAATGAGAGCTTGGCCTTGTTCCACTTTGCGATAAAACTTGCCAACAATTAACAAAATAGCAAAAATGACCGCTATCGCTATACCTACAAACGTTAATATAGGTAGTAAGTTATCTAAAAATTCCATGTTATGTCCTAACGTAATTATCGATTTATTATGTGTTATTTACAGCAAAAAACGGCGTTGTGTTACCAAGGTTTGGCAGTAACAATATAACAATGCTGCTTTTTTATATGCTCAAGTAATATTACCGTATCACCTGCGCTGAAGGGGTATTCGTCATGCGATCTTATTTCAATGAGTTGCTCAGTGCCTTGAAAATTAACTCTGCCTTGACCAAACGTTGGCGTCACCTTTCCAGTAACAACCGTGCATTCAAGACCCAATAAGTCGCTACTGCGAGAAGTTTCTACACTTGAGAAAAAGCGTTGTAATGGTTTTGAAATAATAACTGCAATTGGTAAAGCAATAATCGCGCTTACTACCAGCATCGCTAAGCCAAACACATAAAATAAAACACCATCACCAAGTAGGTAAGCAAAAAACTTATGTGCATAAATACTAATTAGCCAGCTAAGCATAACCACTAAACTAATTGATACCGTAATAGGAATACTGCCAAAACCAAAGTTTGACGCTGAATGGGCGCTATTTGAGCTAGATGAACCGGGCTCTATGTCTAAATCAGATTCAAACATATCAATGTCAGCAAAGCCTAATAAAGTGATCACCCAAAAAAGGATTACAACCAAAAGCAGGGCCGTGAAAATAATGGTAGGAAACGTAAGTGCTAAATTCAAAAAGTCCATATTACTGCTATCCATCTGTATTAATACATTTACACAGTATGATTTTTACCATTTTGAAGAGAGTTTGTTAAGTTTTTTATAATAATTAGCCACTGGTTTATAAAGAATTGTAAATAGCTCACCTCTATTTTAATTACCTCATTATAAACCCACTATTTGTAGGCATTTTCCAACGGTCAATTTAGCTCACTTACTTTTAGATTGAAGTATTCTATCTGCACGTATGACTTTTTAACGATAGCTACTATATCACTGCAAGTTACACCGATAATAATGACTACGATCAATACAATATTCGCTTCGTGGCCCAACTTTAACAGATACAAAAAAGCCGCCTTACTAGTTAAGCAAGGCGGCTTTCATATTAAAACACTGATAACTTACATATTACCTAGCTCAATCATCATTGCGGTATACATGCGTAAATTAAGCTCTAATTGCTCAAGTGTAATAAATTCATGCTCAGAGTGGCCTGTATAACGTTTACCAGGCATTGAAGGTCCAAACGATACTGCATTATCAAATAGTTTTGCGTTAGTGCCTCCGCCAATTGATACAAAATCGGCTTTTTCGTCGCCGGTAAAGTGCTTAAATATATCTAGTAGCTTTTGCGCATGCGGCGCATTGTCTAACAGCATAGGGTTACCTATCACTGTATCTATACTCTCGAGTGTAACGTTATTGTTAGCTTGCCATTGATTAACGGCTGTCTCTATTTGTTGCTTTAATACATCTTCACTTTTACCAACAGGGCGACGAGCATTAACAGCTAACGTTAGTTTATTCCCGCTGCGCTCAATGACGGTTGGGGCTACGGTCATTGGGCCCATAAAGTCATGTTTATAGGCAATATCGCCAAACTGCTTACCGTGAAGATCTAACCCTATCAGTTGATTTACAAATTTAATAAGCTGTCCATCGCTGTTGTTTTCAAGCGCTACGTCTTTAAATAACTCGCTCAAGTGTGCGATAGCATTAACGCCCGATTCTGGCTCAGATGAGTGCGCAGACATTCCTTTTATACTTATTTTTAAGCCTTTACCTTGCTCTTCAAAATTAAACTCAACATCACTAAGCGTTTCAGCTTTCGCTTTTAGTGAGTCAATTAAGCTCTCATTAGCATTATGCAGTACTAAACTTGCATCTTCTGGTATTTGGCTTTTGAAAGCACCACCAGCAAGGTCGCTTACATACACTGCTTTTTGATCTGATATGGCATTAAATGTAGGAGAAATTAAGCTCCAACCTTTTTCAGCAACCACAACCGGGTATGATGCATCAATGGTTACTGCATACTTTGGTTGCTCGTATGTTTTCATGAACTCAGTAAGTGGGCCCCAATCAGACTCCTCAGCCAGATAAATCATCAGCTCAATGCGGTTATCAAGCTCTATGCCTTTATCTTTAATCGCTTTCATGGCGTAAAGCGCAGTAGCGATAGCGCCTTTGTCATCTTCGGTACCACGGCCTACTAATTTACCCGGCTCTGAGGTATCAATAATAAAGGGGTTTTGCTTCCACTTACTCGCATTAGCTGGCTGCACATCACCGTGTGTTACCACTGTTACCTTGTCTGTTTGTTTACCCATGCCAATAAGCACAGTGTAACCAAGGTCTTGATAGTCGAACCCAAGCTCTGCAGCTTTCATTTTTAATACCGATTTAAAGTTAATAAAATTTGGGTTTTGTGGTGCGGGTATTGAATCTTTATTTACTGTAGGAAAAGCAACTAAGTTAGTTAGCGTGTGTACTTGCGCATTTTGGTAGGTATTTACAGCGTAATCGGCAACATTATCAATATTTTTATGTAACTGTGCGTGCGCGCTAAACGCGAACAAGAGAGCACTGGCTAAAGCTAACTTTTTCAAAACTTATTCCATTTAATTAATAACTAAGGGCTTTAATTATAGCGCCCACACAGCATTACAAATAGCGCTTTGCGGTAATTTAACAAACTATTAAGTGTAAATATTTATATGGCAGCTTTAATATGGATAGCGGTATAATAAGCGGCTTAAAATAATTGGGGTAAATCAGTGTGAATCGTCGTAAAAAAATAGTCACTAAGTTTCAAAAGAAAGACAAACGCGCTAACGCTAAATTACATAAAAGTAATAAGCCCGCGTATATATCAAAAGCAGAGCGCGAGAAGCTAGAACAACAAGCAGCACAATTAACCCAAATAGAACAAAACCAAGAGCAGCCGTAACCTGCTCTTGGTTGTAGATTATATAATCACCTTAAAAAGCGACACTCATCCCTATATTAAACGAACGCCCCTGCCCTGCGAGCTGCTCAAAACCCGTGCTTTCGCCTTTTTTAAGCTGCGCAATGCTCACCCCACCAAGCGGTAGTTGATAGTACTCGTCAAATAAATTACTCACTTGTGCACTTAACGTTAAGTCGCCCCATGACGCTTTTGAACCTAAATTTACAATGTTGTAGCTATCGGTTTGGTTTTCTAATCGGTTGTTATCGACGCGTGTTTTAGCATCATTCCATTGCCACGACAGCGTATTTTCAAAGCGGCCGAGTTGATGGTTAATTGCAAGCTTAGTATGCAGTGGTTTTATTTGATAAAGCGGCTGGTTGGTATCATCTCGCTTTGCACGTGTATTAGTAATATTGGCATTTAATTGCCAATTACCGAGTGCTTTAGATTGATGAATATTAGCGGCTAAATCTAACTTAACCCCATACAATACGGCATCCGTATTAGTAAATTTAAGTATGTTACGTGCTGTGTTTTCTAAGCCAAATCGATTGAAAGACCTGACGAGGTCTGCGTCAATGTAGTCAGATGCATTGGTATACCAAATGTTTGCACTTACTTGCCAGTCGTCGTTTTGAGCCGATTTAATATAAGTAGAGCTTATTGTATGCGCGGTTTCTACTTCTAAATTTTGGTTGCCTATATAGCCATTGCCATCACCGTACCAACCAATCATGGTGGTTGCCATATTGCTCACACCCCAGCTGTATCGCTCATACAAATTAGGTGCTCTGTTTTTGCGAGCAAGACCAAGCTGTAGCTCGTCAGTATGAGTAAGCTGATAATTAAGTAATACACTGATATCAACCACCGTGTCTGATTTATCGTGCTCTTTGCTATTAAAAGCAGCAGCGGCACTTGCGTTACTGGGCTGCATTGGCATGGCGCTCATAGTCATCATTGCCATACCTTCGTTATATGGCTGAACATCGTCAGCACGAGTATTTACATGCTCAACACGTATACCTGAATTTAACCACAACTTAGTATTTATTTGGCTCTCAAATTCTGCAAATGCTGCAATACGCTTACGCTGACCATTATTTATATTAATGTAATCGTTAGGGCCCATCATGGCGGAACCTTCAACAGCAGACCACCAATCATCAATTCGGTAATCATAAAATGCTTGCCCAAGTAATAAGCTGCTATTGCTATCTAGGTTTAAACGCCATTTAATTTGAGAGCTTACATCGCGCGCATCGGTATTCATTGGCATCATGCCGGTTTTTTCAGCGCTAAAAAAACCCATTTCGTGTTTAACATCATGCCAATTAAGTTGGGCTTCCAATTCACTGTTTTCCAATACACGCTTGTACTGGGCCGTTGCGCCATAACTTGTGTTATCAGTCATATCCATATACTGATTAGCAAAGCCCTGATAAGGTATTTTTTGATGTGTAAGCTTAATTACAAACTGTTGTTTTTCGTCTCGTATTGCTGCAGAAAGCGCATGGTTTTGAACGCGATATAAGGTATCTAATACCAAGTCTCCATTTCCGTCGTCGTAACTTTTGGCATCACTAAACGCACCTTGGTAATTAAAACTCAGGGTATTGCTCGCAATACGTGCTCCTACCCCCACTTTTCGCGCATTGTTTACGCTATTATATTGAGCAGATACATAGCCTGAGTGCCAGTTAAGCTCATTACTTTGGCTATACTGTGGTGAAATAGTATTTACGCTTATCACCCCTGCAATATTATCGCCACCGGCACTTACCGCTGATATACCCGCAATAACATGATAAGCCGTAATTTGATTAGCAGAAACATACGAAAGCGGAGGGTTCATATGATTAGCACATGCCGCTGTAACATCAGCCCCATCGACCAATACTTTTACTCTATCGCCCATCAGGCCATTTAAAATAGGCAAGTTAGACACCCCACCTGCAGCAGAAAAATCCACACCTAAATCATTTAGTAATGATTCTGCAGAACCAAGTGCAAGATGTGTATTTTGCGAATGTCCATGAACCTCAATAACTTCTAAAGAGGTGTCGTCTGCAAAGGTTGCTGAAGAAAACATGCTGCCTATAAAAAAAGCCAAAGGCGTTAATAAATATGTGTTTGGAGTGTTGCTTAAATCTGCCATTTTATAATTATGCCACTGTAATAGTTGGACTAATTATAATTCGTGAGGCTAGAATAAAAGCGCGACAAATTGTCGCACTTTGCTCATTTTATTTTAAATATGCCTGCATTATTCATCATCAAAAATATCTTCTATTTTTAATTCAAATAAACGCGCTGCTTTAAACGCCAGCGGTAAACTGGGATCAAACTTACCTTTTTCAATTGCATTAATGGTTTGGCGCGATACATCTAATAATTCAGCTAGTTTAGCCTGTGTTAGATTTCGCTCAGCTCTGAGTACTTTTAAGCGGTTTTTCATTCGTCGCCCTCATCACAGCTGTAGCGTTTGTTAAGTATGTAGGTGCTAATTAAATAATATAAATCGTATTTATTTAACTCTATCTAATGACTTAGCCTACCGCTTCACTTAAACTAATTGCCTCAAGTTTTTCTATATTCATTTCATAAATTTTTGCATTTATAACCCATAGTGCTTTTTTGCTCTGGCGTTACTTTTTTATATTTAAACATCTAATTCAAAGGGGGTTTATGAAACCTGATGTTACATCTATACCCAATCAGCTAAATAAAACGGCTATTTTAATTGTGCTGGCGTTAGGCACCTTTATTTTAGGTTTATCTGAATTTTCGATGATGCCAATGCTGCCTCTTATAAGCGAAACATTTGGTACTACACCTTCTCAAAGTGGTTATGCTATAAGCGCGTATGCTATAGGCGTAGTGGTTGGTGCACCTGTGTTAATGCTTACAACGGCTAATATGCGAAAACGAAAAGCACTGCTGATTTTTTTAAGTTTAATGTGTGTATCTAATGGGCTTAGTGCATTGGCTACGTCGTTAGAGCAGTTAATCATATTTAGGTTTTTGAGTGGATTGCCTCATGGCGCTTATTTTGGTGCTGCCATTTTGCTTGCATCTGATATTGCGCCGCAAGGTAAACGAGCCAGCTTTATGTCAAAAGTATTTATGGGATTAACCATTGCAACTATTGTTGGTGTGCCCGTTGTAACATTGGTAGGCCAAAATTTAAGTTGGCGTTACTGTTTAGCTGGTGCCGCAGCGATTGCTTTTGTTGCATTTATTTTAGTTTATAAAGTCGTGCCCAACATAGACAACGCTAAACCCTCTAACTTATTAAACGAGTTTGGTGTGCTCAAAAACAAGCTCGCATGGTCAATTTTAGGCATTGTTATTATTGGCTTTGGTGGTGTTTTTTGTATTTATACCTACATTGCTGACACCATTTTAGATGTAACAAATACAGCGCCTTATACTATCTCGGTGGCAATGGTAATGTTTGGCATTGGCTGTACACTGGGTAATTACGTTTTAGGAAAAGCTGCAGACAAGTCGGCAATAAAAACAACAGGCTTTGCGCTTGTATGCACCATTATTTTTGCATTTGCTTATGTTTCGGCAAGTTATAATATTTGGGTGCTTTATGCGGTTATTTTTTTCATCGGATGTAGTGTCGGTTTAGCGACATTAATTCAAAGCCTACTCATGGATGTAGCACCTGAGGGTCACGCGATGATAGGCGCATTAGTTCAATGTGCATTTAATACAGCAAACGCAATTGGCCCGTGGGTAGGTGGAATCGCGATTGCCAAAGGGGCTGCGCCAAATCAAACTGGCTATGTCGCTGCGGCATTATTTTTAGGTGGCTTAGGAATGTGGTTGCTGAGCTATTTACAACTTAATAAGTCACCCAATTTAAACACAGTTAATTAATCACAACACAAAAAGAGCGACTGATAAGCCGCTCTTTTACTTTCATATCAATAATTTTTACGAATCTAACGACGCCATATCAATTACAAAACGATAACGTACATCTGAATTTTCCATACGTTCGTATGCAGTGTTAATTTCGTCAATGTTAATCATTTCACACTCAGGTAATACATTGTTTTCACCACAAAAATCGAGCATTTGCTGCGTTTCTGCTATACCACCTATAAGTGAACCTGCAACCTGACGTCGTCCCATTAATAATGGCACTGTATTTAACTCTTCAACAGGCCCCACTTGACCAACAATAATTAATGCTCCATCTATGTCTAATAGCGGTGTATAAATTGATAGGTCGTGTTTAACTGGCACTGTATCAATGATCACATCAAATGCTGACTGCGATTCTTTCATTTCGTCATCATTTGTTGAAACTAAGTAATGCTGGGCACCAAGTTTAACAGCATCTTCTTTTTTAGATTCGCTTCGGCCAACAACAGTTACCTCAGCACCCATTGCTACGGCATTTTTTACCGCCATATGACCTAAGCCACCCAGGCCTACAACTGCAACACGGCTGCCTTTTTTAACGCCCCATTTATGTAGTGGAGAATACGTAGTAATACCTGCACATAACAACGGTGCTACGCGTGAGAGATCTAAATTCTGTGGTATTGAAAGTACAAACTCTTCACGAACTACAACATGCTTAGAATACCCGCCTTGGGTCATTTCTCCGGTTTCTCTGTCTTTACCGGCATAAGTGCCAACCATGCCCTCACGGCAAAATTGCTCTTCATTATTGTCGCACTGATCGCAGCTTTTACACGAATCAACCATACAGCCTACGCCAACGGTATCACCTTGTTTGTATTTTTTAACATCGCTACCAACCGACTTAACTTTGCCAACAATTTCATGGCCTGGCACGAGTGGGTATTTTACACCGCCCCAATCGTTTCTAACGGCGTGTAAATCTGAATGGCAAACACCGCAGTATAAAATTTCAATTTCTACATCGTTATTTCGTAAATCGCGGCGTTCAAACTCAAACTCTGTAAGCTCAGACCCTTGGCTTTTTGCTGCATATCCTACTGTTTTCATCATAACTCCATAGTTGTTTAAAAATTTAAAACGCATTGAGTATGTACTTTGAGGAGTGAATACAAACTGAAAAGCAGCCACAAAAAAGCCCAAATATTATTTGGGCTCAATCACATACTACTATTTAAGGCAGTGTTACTTAGTAAGCTCTGCGTTAATTTCGTCAATTAAAGTATTAATACGCTCGGCATTTTTACCTAAATCGCTGCGACCAACACGTGATTTACTTCTTATATCAACAAAGCGCTCAGTACCTTCATCAACAATACGAACAACAACATCGTCTTTAAAGCCAAACCACGTTGTGGTGTCTGTTGCTTCTATTAAACCAAGTGATTTATTAGCGCTTACCAATTCCCAGCCTAAATTTTTAATTGCTTGCTCGGTTGCTGCAATTAAATCACTTTGCGACTGTGCAAAGTTAAGGGTTGTTAGTTCTGGGTAAGCTTTACGTTGTTGTACCGCGGTTTCTTCCCCTGCGTATTCAACTGGGTTTGGTGCGTCAGCGCGAAGTGGTGCAATAGCAACAAATTTAGGCGGGTTAACCAAGTCGGTTGAAATATCATGAATTGGCGGCACATTTTTGGCTTTATTCATCATGTTAAGCGGCATAGCAATAGCAACCACAGAAAATACTACAGCAACGATAGCACTACCAAATGAAGCGGTTTTACGCATAAATATTAACTGTACTAGCAGTAAAACAAGTGCTGCACCACCCACATACACGCCGTATCTAAAGCCTGTAAAAGCAAGGCCTAAATCAACCACGCCAAACTTGTATAAAGGGCCAGGTAATACAACCAGTAAAAAGGCGATTAAACTCACCAAGCTGACTAAAATCTTCATTCTTGTGCTCCATTTTGTGTGTAATTGTTATTTTGTAAACAGCACTTATACTGCGCGTGCTTGATTATGGTTTACCATTAGCAACTAATTACATAAAAAAGTCCAATGTTGTGCGATCAAAGTTAGTCAGATTAGGAAAGATATCGCTCAATTCAGATGATGAAACGCCAAACCATTGCGCCAATGAGGCAAAGTATTGCTCATTTGCCACGCTTGGGATGAGCCTTCCACTGCCAACGTCTTGCGGACCGTCTAAATGCTGCGTTAAAAATTCACCATAGATATCGCCTCCTTTAACGGCTCCTCCCATTACTAGTTGATTGCCAGCCCAACCATGATCGGTGCCATCACCATTTGAGGTCAGCGTTCTGCCAAAGTCCGACATCGTAAAGGTCGTTACTTTGTCTGCCATATTTAGCTCTTGCATTGCGCTATTAAACTCGCTCAAGCTTTGCGCTAATGAATTTAACAAAAGCGGGTGGGTTTCTAATTGGTTGTCGTGGGTGTCAAACCCGCCCATTGAAACAAAAAACACTTGGCGCTGTGTTGCTAAAGTAGACTGCACACTAATTGCTTTTGCCACTGCGGCCAATTGTTGAGAAACACTAGAATCGCTGAATGGTGTTATCAGCTCTGGGGCTGTCTCTAACGCATTGTTCATAGTTTGAGTATTGTTAATAGCCGAATTAAAGCTTTTTGCATAAGCATCACTAAGCGGATGATGAGTATTGCCCATTATACGACTCATAATGTTAGTTACGTGATCTGTGCGTGGTTGATAACCGCCAAATGCATTTATACGACTAATCCCACTTTTATTTAGTGCAAACGCTTTTGTTTGGCTGCCTGTTTGCCACAGATTAGTTCCATCTAACGACACATTGGCAGCAAACTGATCCTGCTGATTTAAGCGCTCTAACAAACGTGCTCCCCAACCACTGTTCAGCGACTGTTTTTCACGGCCATACATCCAAGATGCTTGCTGATCATTATGAGAAAATAAGTGCTTAGGTAATGCCACTGCATTATTTTTGTAATCGTTATAACTTGTTGGCGCAAGCAAGGTACCCACCCCACCAACAAACGCTAAATTAGATTCATTAAAAACACGTTGAATAGGCGACAATGATGGGTGCAACCCTACACCACCTGCAAATTGGGTTGCAGTATTTAAAGTAATTGGCGATGCAACAGCTAAATTTTGTCGGCTTTGTTCGTACAAGCTACGCTGCTCACCTTCAAGGGGTACCAACATGTTGAGTGAATCGTTACCGCCGTATAAAAAAATGCATACTAGTGCTTTGTAGTCGCCTAGTTCAACTGCATTAACAGAGCCTGTAAGCGCTTGTAGTTGCAAACTAGTCAGTGCGGCTGCCGATACACCGCCTTTTAAACATAACGACAAAAATTGCCTTCTATTAATGCTCATTATGTCTCTCCTAATACTGCAAATTAAATTCAGGTGAAATAGCAATCATATAAAGTAAATACGATACCCGTTCGCGATATTGATCGTCATCAAAATAAGCATCTAAATCTAATAATGCTTGGCGTGTGTCGCTACTCATAGAGCCTGCAAAATACAGTACGTTGTATTGATCGAGTAAGTAGTTAATCCCATTGTTTTGCAAGGTATTCATATCGTTAATGATGTAAACATAAATGCCATTTGGATTTAAATCAGTGTGCGCCTCGGCAGTGCTCCACACTAAATCGGCAAAGTGTTCGTTCATGGTGCCTATAATTGTTGCATCGCCGGCTATTTGTAGCTCAGGAGCCACTAATGAATTTGTTCGCAACTGGGCAGGCTGGTAGTCAGGTCTAAAAAAGTTAAACACCGAACTCGACTGCATAGGCCCTTGCCCATATCGGTCAACTAAATTCCATGTTTTGTAATAACCTTCGGGTGACCTTGCGTTTAGGTTTCGCCAAAATTGGACTGTTTTAAGAAGCGGTTCTTTTATTTTACCTTGGTAGCTTAATACACTGCCATAATGACGAGCTTCATCATCTAAATATATAGCTTTTACTACTGCTGCTAGATCACCTCGTGCGCCTTCGCCATTATCATTAAACACATTGGCAATTCGCTCTACATATTGCGATGTAGGGTTTGATGTAATTAGTCGTTGTATTAACTGCTTACTGATAAAAGGCGCTACATTTTGATGGTTAAATAAATTATCAAGCGCTAGTTGTAACGACTCTTGCGCACCATACCCTTGGGGAATAATATCGCCGTTTAATAACGTTTTTTGCTTTTGTGAATGGTACTCTTCAAATGCTTGCATAGGCGCAACATAGTCGCGACTTTTGCGCTTAAATGTTTCACTGCCTGCAAATGTCCACCCTGTAAATACACGAGCAAACCCTTCTATTTCTGCTTGGCCATACGTTGCAATAGTATTAGCGTTAGCGTCTAATTTAGCGGTACCATCTTGGTTTAGCTCATCAAGCCCGATAGTAAATAACTGCATAACCTCACGGGCATAGTTTTCATCGGGGCGAATATTAAGTGCATCATCGGCCTTTTCGTTACCCAAATGGCTAAGATAAGTGCCCATGATTGGCGATAAAGTTACCGCCTCAAGTAAATCACGAAAATTACCAAATGCATGCGTTAGCAGTAAATCGTAATAGGTCACCATGCCTTCTGGCTGAGAGCGTAAATCGTTATTGAGATCAGACACTACAAGTATTTCACTCAGCGCAAAGGCCACGCGCTGGCGTAGTTGATCGTCGCTTTGCATTACGGCTTTCCACCACGCGTCTATTCGGCTTATATACCTAAAATCTTCATCGTCATTAGTAAACACCATATAGTCACGATGATAGTTAATGGGTAATGCCAGTTGGGCATCAAGCCATTGCAGCTCACTTTGACCTTGCGCGTTTTGTATTTCTACAAGCGTTGGCCCCATGCTTCCTTGATGCAACAACCGAGCTGCAGAAAATGCATCCATGCTATTGCGGGCAAAAAAATTGACCGTTTTAACGGTAGTGGCCCCTTCGTTATCGGTCGCGGTAACATTAAACGCATACTCTGAAGGCGTGTAAGTTAGTGCATCAGCCAATTTAACGCTAACTGAGCTTGCGTTTACTGGCTCACTTAACACCGTAGGCCCCGAAGTTTGTTGCCAAATTACACTTGCGATGCTGCCGTCAGCATCGCTGGCTGTTGCTTTTAGCTCAATAGTTTGGCTTTTTATGATATCACTGGGTAAGCCCGACAGGGTTAAAGAAGGAAGTTTGTTACCATTAACTGTTGGGGTATCATCTGAGCCAGAACCACCGCAGGCACTAAGAAAAAAGACTGAGCTTACTATCAAAACTAATTTATAATGCATGTTAAATCGCCATGATATTTTGGTTTAAGTAAGCAATTGCCTACTTAGTTTAATGCATTAATTGAAACACAAAATTTACATTTTTTCCTTTTATTTTTTGTAATCGAAACTTGACTAACGTTCAAAATTGCACAAACTACGGGGGTTAAACAGCCAGAGACTCACACATGAAAACAGAAATTAGTTATCGTTTTGAATCATCGCAAGTGGCCAACCGTTTTTTACATGAGTTAAAAAACTGGCCAGTGAACGATGTTAAAACACGTCTTTTTAATGGAGGTGATAGCGTAAAAGTAAGCTATGATTACGACGAAACAGGCTTCGATTATACCATTGCCGAGCTTGATGATTTAGCCGAGCAACATGGAGGAAAAGAAGTTTAGCGCAGCGTAATATGTATTAAACTTTTAGCATTAATAGTAATAATTCGCGATGGTGGTTTAATTATATTGATTTAATTAAGGCTCTATCTCTTCCGGTGTTCTTTGCCTCGTACAGCATAACGTCTGCATCTTTAATTAATGATTTGGCTGTGATGCTTTCATTATCCATAGCCTTTGCCGTTGCAAAAGCACAGCCTACACTTATAGTTAAAACATCACTTACTTTAGAGCCTTTGTGAGGTAATTTAAGCGCATTTACATTTTTTCGTAATTGTTGAGATGTTAGTTCAAATTGCTCAAACGAAAGCTGGTTAAACAACAGTATAAATTCCTCACCTCCATAACGTGCCGCTATACCATTATTTGATTGGGCGGTTTCTTTTAAAACACGACATAGTGCTTGTAAGGCACAATCCCCCTCTTGATGACCATAAAAGTCGTTGTACAACTTAAAGTAATCAACATCAATTAGCATTAATCCCAACGTTGTTTTTTGATTGTGGGCATCATGCCATTGTAATGTGTAAATTTCTTCAAAGGCACGTCGGTTATAAATTTGCGTTAGCTCGTCTACTTTACTTATTTTTTCAAGTTGTTCGTTTTGTTTTTTGACCTCTTTTATTAAGGAATTAAAACCATTTATAAGTACACGCATTTCTAAAAACTGATTTTTAAAATGAAGCGGTTGAAGGTCATTTTTAAGTAACATTAAATTGATTGCCGATGCACCATTAATTAATGGTGTAATAAAAAAACGATTAACAACAAAAAAACCTATTATAGAGGCTACAAAAAACATTATTAAAATAATAACTAAATACAAGTCAAATAATACAGGCAACCTTTGGTGGTGATGCTCAATATTCATTTTCAGTAATGGGTTACCATTTATGTCTAGCAATATTCTTTGTCGCTCAGTGGCTATTCCCTCATTTTGGATTCCACCATTTAAAACAAGTAAATTTTGTGTTGCGCTATCGTCATTTATTATTGAGTAGCTAAGTTTTACTTGTGCTACTTCTGCCATCATAGCAACTTGTGATTTCCTTACTTTTTAATAAAAACAATACTACCAACAGGCTCTCCTGTTTTATTTGTTCGTTGAATTACGTGCGATGCAAACATAACAGGGCCATGCTCTGTTCTTAAAAAACCGAAGCGTTCTGACGTATTTTTTATAAGGTAGGATAGTACGGTTAGGTAAATGAGTATTTAGATCAAATTCTGGCAGCTCAAAGGATTGCTCCTGAATGTAATCAAAAGTATGCCCATAAACTTGTTTAAAGTTCATGTCGTAAATAAATACACCATCTATTTTGAGTGATTTAAAGGTATCGTCCACATAATTTGACTCAATATAGTCTTTATCAAAGCTCGTCATGTAATCGTAAGAGTCATCCCACACCGAATAATCGTAATTTAGGGTTTTTAAGAAAACAAACTCTCTGTTTAAAGCAATTTCTAGGCTCAATAGCTCTCTATTTTGGTAGTCTTTAATGTTTTCATTTATAGTTGGTAACGTAAAAAAGTATCGATAGCTAACCAATAAACTAGTTACAAAGCACATTAAAATTAAAGTACCTATTATTACAAAAAATCTTAATGTCATTATTAGGCCCTAGGGTGTGAAGTAGCTTAATTCATTTTATAAATAGCGCTTATATATAGTTTTTTAAGTGTGCTTGGGTTTATTCTGCGCCAACATACCTAGTTTAACGATGATTCCGGCATTAATGTTATTGGCATAGTACAGCGCATTAGCGTACCTTCGCCAAGCTCACTTTCTACCTCAATTGAACCATTATGCTCTTTTAGCACGTTATAAACGATGGCCATTCCCATCCCCGTTCCCTTCCCTACTGGTTTTGTTGTATAGAATGGTTCAAAAATATGGCTTTTAGTTTGCTCGTCCATTCCACAGCCATTATCAGCAATTTCAATATAAATATTTTTTTCGTCTGAAAATAACTTGATGACTATTTTACCTTGCTTGCCATCAACTAAATCACACGCATATTTTGCATTTAGCAGTATATTTACAAACACTTGGTTAATTGCCGATAAATTACAATAACTCAATGGCAGCTCTTCATAATCACATTCCACCTGACAACTTTTTAGCTGATTGGCGAGTAACTTAATGGCACCATTTAATGACTCAGTAATATCAGCCATAGCCAATAAGTTATTTTTCGGTCTGGCAAAGTTAAGCAAATTATTTACTATGGCAGCGATACGTTGAAGTCCCTCATGAGTGTCGCCGAGCAGTTCATCTAAATCTTCTAAAATAAAATCTATATTCGTTTCTTGGTCGAGCTTAACCAATTGTGCTTCAAGCTCTGAAGCCGAGATAGACTTATCTATGAACTGCTTAGATATCTGCATTAATGAATGAAGTGTTGGTTTAAAGTACTTAATGCTTTCTACATTACTCATTACATAAGCAAGCGGGTTATTTATTTCATGTGCTACGCCTGCCGATAACGTACCGAGTGTTGCCATTTTATCGGTTTGCATTATGGTTACCTGCTGGCTTTTTAGCATGCTCAGCTTTTCTTTTAACTCTTGATTAGCGCAAAATAACTTACGTGTTTTATCTTCAAGTAAAACTTCTAACTGATCTCTTGCCGCTTTTTCACGCAAATACGCTTTTTTGTAGTTATAGTCGTCTTCAGCCATTTAAAGCCTCATACTTCACTTCAATAACGCACTTGTCGCAGCCGTCGTGCATACATTCAACATGGTTTAAAGAAACATCAATACCGTAGTGCGAAGCCGCACCATAAATAAGCCCTTCTGCGCACATACATAACTGCCTTTTAGAACGGTAATGCATTAAAATAAATCCATCTTCAATCAGTTTAGACTCTATTTCTGGTAGGTTTGGTTCATGGTATAGCTTAGCGACTTCAACATGAATGACCTTATCAATCCCCATTATTAACTCTGCAAAACTATTAAAGCCTTTCGCAACCGTTGGGTGGCTTCTGTTTAAGTGGCCAAACAAATACTCACCAAATGCTTTTAATACTTCGGGCATAGTCATCGATAGGGCTGTCGCTACATCCTGGGCTAAACCAATTATCTCTTCATCTGGGTAACTTTGTGCAGAAATATACACACGGCCATCAGGGGCGTTTTTTTCAAGTAACTCATCCCATGCCGCCATACCGCACTTTTCAATAACCAGTGCCTCTAAGCCTCTAAAAATTA
Organism: Pseudoalteromonas sp. BSi20480; assembly: GCF_000241365.1. Taxonomy (NCBI): domain Bacteria; kingdom Pseudomonadati; phylum Pseudomonadota; class Gammaproteobacteria; order Alteromonadales; family Pseudoalteromonadaceae; genus Pseudoalteromonas; species Pseudoalteromonas sp. BSi20480. Next base: position 46,796 of record NZ_BADX01000160.1, read on the forward strand.
TGCCTTTCATGTTTTATCCTTATTTATTACTTAACCACCATTGCTCTATGTCGGGAAATAGCGCTAAGTCATCTATAAAATCAAACTCTTCAAGATTAAAGTTAAACGCATTATTGCAAAACACATGTTCAACAATCATGTGAATCACGGTTAATGATATGCTTTTTTGTGAGGGTAATTCATCAATCAATTGCGCATCGACTATTTTTTGGTCAAACCCCCAAAGCGCCAGTAAATAAGCACTTAACACAAACTTAGGTACAACTTCGTTATCTAAGTCGCCATGAGGATCACTCGTTATAATTAACTCACCTATAACACTTAATAACCCTACAGCACATGCGAGTAATTGAGTTTGGCGATCTTGCTTTATATATTTTGCTAACGATTGCGATAACTCTGCTTTTTTATAGCCTTTGTCTATTAAGTGATTAATTGCTTTTTGTTTATTTTTACTAAGTAACTGATGAGATAACTCTGAAAAAACCACGATTGCTCTGAGGTTTATTAAGCCAATCCTTACAATCGCTTCTTTTACACTTGAGGTGCTACTATCAAACCCCATAAAAGCCGAGTTAGCAATTTGTAAAACTTTACCAGCCAGTAAAGGATCGTGCCTAACATCTTTTTCTAAAATAGAAATATTAGGCTCGCTTTTATTGAGCTCATTGAGTAGGTTTTGCGTTACCTCACCTAAAAACGGAAGCTCAGAGAGTTGCCCTAAAATAATGCGATGCTCACCGCTAATAGGAAGTGTTTTTAAAACAACAGCACTATTTATTACGCTCTCTAAATGTGACTGAGCAAAAGGCTTAACTAGGTGAAAATGGATTACATTATTTAATTGTAGCTGGTAATTCCCACTCATATCACCTGTTAATAAACACCTAAGCGCAGATGGGCAGAGCTCTTTAGCTTGTTCTAAAACGTTTTTCCCCGTGGGAAGTTGCATCATCGAATCACAAAAAATAATATCAGGTAAGGCGTTGTTATTTATTTGCTGTTCAAATTGAGTAGCAACTTGAACTGTGTGCACATAAGCACTGGGGCATAAACGGTTAAGCGTGCGTATTAACGCACGTAACAGCAGTTCGTCGTCATCAATAATAAGAATATTGATTTTTAAATCATGCATCTACTACACCTAAAGCTATAACGTACTAGTTTATAATTAAAGCGTAGTATATTTTTATCAATACCCCTACTTTCAAAGGCGCTAATTAATAAAAAGTAAATGCATGGTTTTATTCATGATATTTACGGATCATCGCCACTTTACCGTTTTCAACTTCTATTACTTCCATCATTACTGATGTGTACTCAATTGGCTGCTTACTTTGTGGGTGAATGCCTTTAGCGTGGTTTTTATAACGAATCGCAAAACCGCTATCGTTAAATATAAAAGTATTGAGTAGCTCACTTTCATAGTGGGTATGCGCGCCTAAGTAAAAGCTCATGCCTTTGCGCATTAGTTTTTTGCCTTCGGCAGTGCGAGAGTCATCTACTTGATACGGTATGTGCTGACTGCCAACATCGTCCGTTAATAAGCTAAGGTAGGCTTCAAGCTCTTTTTCACTTGCGTTAGGCGCTTGCGTTGCGGTCATGGCGCTGTAGTAATGCTGTGCAAATTTGTTTAAGTCCAGTGCCTCTTCAGCATCAACCAAAAAGGTACTCACTAATAGCAAACCAAATGTAAATAGTCGCTTCATCACTTCTTCCTTGTAGTTAAAAGTATTGATTTATTTATAGGTACACTATATTCATATGCTCAAAAATAAAACAAATACTTTTAAGTTAATAAACCTACATTTTGCTTTTTACTCTATTGGTTGCCACGCTGTTGGCTGGATCGTCGGGCCAAAAATGCTTGGGGTAACGTCCTTTCATTTCTTTTTGTACATCGCGATAACTACTAGCCCAAAAGTGCGCAAGATCTTGCGTAAGTTGTAAAGAACGCTTACCTGGTGAGAGTAATTCCATAAGCAGTGGCAGCTTGCCATTTGCAAGCATTGGCGTACTTGTTAAGCCATACACTTCTTGCATGCGCACGCTAAGTTTTGCGGGGCCATCTAGCTGGTAATTAATTTTTATATTTGAGCCACTCGGTACCGTTAACCTAAGCGGTAACAGCGTTTTTAGGGCTGTTTGCTGTGTCCAGTCAAAACAATTTTGCAGTGCTTCAAAGTAGTTAAACTTTTTAAGCTGCTCCAGCGTTTTTATATCCTGTAAATATACGCCTAACCAATCATCAGCTGTTTCGATAAGTTGCTGCTCGCTTATTGCCGGGAACGTATCTGGCATAAACTGACTAGCTAAACTCATGCGTATTAATAATTGCTGCGCATCGGGTTGTTCATTAAATAATGCAAAGCCGTGTTTAGTAAATAAATTAAGCCACGCTTTGGCGCGCTCGGTTTTATCAAGCTTTTGCTTACTTGGTTGGCTTGTAAGCGTAATGGCGCCGAGCTTTACTTCGTCTTGATGGATAAAGCGCGCGGTTTTTTCATCAAACTCACAGCGGGCAAGCGTAGTAAACAAATGCGGTAAGTAATCTTTTAGCTCAAATGGGCTAAGTGCGGTGGCTGCAAAAATACGCGTGCCTTTATGGCCGCCCATGCTTGCAATAGCAAGGTAGTCATCGTTATGCCAGTAATCGGTGTTTAAATCAGCGCCCGCACCATTGGCAAGTAAGTAGCCATTACCGCGTTTTTTTGCAATGCGATCGGGGTAAGCTAATGCCACCAGCAAACCTAAATACTCGGTGTTTAGCTCACTGTTACTGTCGGTTACTTTTAAACGGCTTTGCCAGTATTTTAACTGCTGTTTAAATACTGGGTGTGGCCTTTGCTGTTGGCTATGTAGCGCCAAGCTTAGCTCGTTGGCGGTGTTTATTCGGCTCTCAAGCAGCGCCACTAAATAAAGTGCTAAACGGTAAATACCAGGGAGTTCTATCTCAAGCGCCTGCGCTTTTAAAAGCATATGCGCTAAGCGAATATCCGCCCCAAAACCCAGCATGTTGCTGCCCAACTTGGTTAGCTTGCCTTTGCCGTCGATGGCTTCAAGCATAGTTAGTAAGCTCATTGCTTGTGTGCATTGCTGCGCTGTTGGCGTATCAAGCAAGGTGAGTTCGCTAATATTTGCGCCCCACTGTTTTGCTTCAAGCATAAGTTGGCTTATGTCTGAGGTGAGTATTTCGGGGCTATCGTGACTATTACGTCGCTCAAAGGTTTGCTTTGAGCCAAGCCTGTAAACAACACCGGGTTCTATTCGCCCTGCACGCCCTGCACGCTGCACGGCAGAGGAGCGCGATATACTTTGTGTTGTAAGCTCTGTTACACCTGTTCTTAAGTTATAGCTCGCTGCGCGGCGTTTACCGCTATCAATAACAATGCGAATGCCTTCAATGGTTAAGCTGGTTTCGGCTACATTGGTGGTAAGCACTATTTTGCGCATACCCTCAGGCGCAGGAGCAATCGCCGCTTGCTGATTGTCTTTATCTTGCTCGCCAAATAACGTGACAACTAGGCAATTACTTGGCAAATCATTAAGGGCCTGTTGTACGCGTAATATTTCAAATTGCCCAGGCAAAAACACCAGCGCACTGCCGCTTTGCTCGCTTAGTGCTTGTTTTATTAAAGAGGGAATAGTATCAAGCCAGCGACTTTCATCTTTTATGGGTATATATACTTCGTCTATGGGGTAGCTTCGCCCGCTTGATTGTATAACTGGGCAATCAAAAAATTGTGTATAGCGCTCGGTATCAAGGGTGGCCGACATAAGTAATATGGTTAAATCGTCACGCAGTGCACTTTGGGTCTCTAAAGCAAAGGCCAGTGAAGTGTCGGCTGCAATTGAGCGCTCATGAAATTCATCAAATATCAGTAAATCTATATCACTTAATTCAGGGTCGTTTTGTAGCATGCGGGTAAGCATACCCTCGGTGACTATTTCAAGGCGCGTATTACTGCTTACTTTGCTTTCACCGCGTACTCGCAAACCAACACTCTGGCCCACTTTTTCGTTTTGGCACTGTGCTAAGTAATTGGCAATATTACGTGCTGCTAAGCGGCGCGGCTCCAGCATTACAATACGTTTAAAATGGCCGTCGCGCATAAGCTGTAGCGGCAACCATGTTGATTTACCTGCACCAGGCGGTGCTTGTAATAACGTTATAGGATTGCTTTGTAATGTAGTTACGAGTTGTTGATATATGTTTTGAACCGGCAGCACTGCTATTTACCCAAAATTGCTTTGCAGGCATTGTAGCAAAAAATAATCGTGCGACGGCGATTCATATTATTAGTATTTGATGACTATAGGCGTAAAGCACTATCAAATTAAATAGTAACTAACTTTCATCGACTCTCTCAATGAATGAAAATTTTAGCTTACTAATTTTAAAATCTCTTAAAGTAACATCTCAAAAAAGAGGGCTGCCAGCTCATGTCTCCCAGATACGTCTGCTTTTTTATAAATAGCAGATGATTGATTACTTATAGTTTTTTCTGACTTTTTTCTAATGCTAGCAATTTCTGATGTTGATAATCCTTTTATCAACAATAGTGCAATTTCTTTTTCAGTCGCCGTTAATCCCCACTTTTGGAACTGCATTTTAATTTCATTAAAAAATACGACTTTTGAATTTTCTAATTGCTGATTAAGCAGCCTAATATTTTCTTTCGAAACCGTTAACTGTGCCAAATTTAACTTTTCATTGGTACTACGCCTGTGAATATCAATCATCAAATAAACGAACAAGGCTAGCGATAACACAATTAACATGATCTCTTGCCAAATATGCACAGGTTCCACATTGCTTAAAATATCTATTGATAAATCAATCAATTTAAAAATAACGATCAAAATTAATGTAAAAGAAATCAGTTTGTCTTTATGCATTTTCACCCAGCCATTAAAAAAGCCACAATAATGTGGCTTAGTTATTATAGTACATCTAATTACTCTAGCTCAGCCTCAGAGGCAAGTATGTATTGATTACCGACCCATTGACCTTCAATTTCGATAATACTGCCAACAGTTAATGCCGCCATAAAGGTTGTTAAATTTACATCTCGGTCATTAAGCTCTAATTCTGCATTTGCAGAGAGTCGTACTTCATAGCCATTAATCATAAAGCTGTTTGCAGTCAAAAGCTCAGTGACTGTTCCTTCAAATTCAACATAGCCACCGATATGGTCGCCATTGTCGCCGTCATCACCGTCATCACCGTCATCACCGTCATCACCGTCATCACCGTCATCACCGTCATCACCGTCATCACCGTCATCATTCTCAAGTTCAACTTTACCAAGTACAAACACATTATTTGCATCGTATTGACCTTCAATTTCAACACGATCACCCACAACAAGCTGTGCTAAAAATGTTTCTAACGAAACCAATACATCATTAATAATGTATTTTGCATTGGCATCTAGCTGTATTTCAGCGCCGTTAACTGTGATTGAATTGCTTAAAATAGCAGTTACCTGCCCTTTCATTTCCCATTCTTGGTTATATTCGTCTTGATCTTCTTTTTCTATTTTTAAAACACTTAAAAGCGGCGACGTGTTCAAATAAGCTATCTCAACGTAATCGTTAATATTTAAAGAATCAAAATTAAAGTATTGCTCGTCATCGTCTTCATATCGGCTAAATTCGTTAATTGCATATACCACACCATTAACAGTAATCGTTTTATTAACAGAATCTATATCTTCAATAATGCCTTTTACTTTTCCGTCTGACGAGTAGTCTGGGCGTTTTAGTTCAACCGAAGTGACTTGATTGTTATTAATGTAAACCTCAACAAACATACCCACGGTTAAATCATTAAGTAATGTGCCTTCAACGTCAATATTATCAGCAAAGTCAAACACTTGACCATTAACTCCCATAGACGTTGCGCTGATTTGCGTAATTAACCCCTCGATTTCGTATCGTAGTACGCTATCGTCATCAACATCTAATGACTCTTCAACTGTTCTGGCATCAACCTCTGTTGCCACCATAACATCGCCAAGTAAATTACCCTCTACTTTTACGTAGGTATCGTTTGTCAATAAGCCATCAAGTACGGCTGAGCTGTAGTCAATCACTACATTGTTAATAGTAAACTGTAATGCGGCTTCATCTAAATTCGACACAATGCCTGCCGTGTATTCATGATCGTCATTATTTACATCCGTATCGGCCTCAATGTACGATGCTAAAAAAGTACCATCTGCTTGCGGGTAACCACTTATTTCAACCCTTTGACCCACACTAATGAGCGCCTCTGACGTATCAATAAAGTGAGTTAGGTCGTTATAATAGACAACCGTATTAGCTATCAGTAGTTGGCCTGTGCTGCGGTCAATACTTTGTATAGTGCCTTCAATTTCGGTATCGTATTCAACATCTTGGGCAATCCATTCGCCTGAATCATTTTCTTGTGCTGAAAAACTAATTTTCATACCAACACTAAGCGCGCTTAATTGAGTGCTTAAACCATTTTTCATTATGTTACTTGTGTCTGTATTGTACTTAACACCATCAACATAAATACTGCCAAAGCCCGTGATCACACCTTGGGTTACAACAAGCTTAGGTGAAACAGACTCAACCGATGAATTAACAGCATCGAGTATTGGCTGCTCTTTTTGCTCAGAACCACCACACGCGGTTAATATGGTAAGCGCACTAAAAGTGAATATATGTTTATTCATTTTGTTCATACTAATAATCCTAGAGGTTAATTGTATATACTTCATACATACTGCATAGATACTTCAAGTAGAACTATTGACCTATATAAGCCATTAGTAAATAGGTAATTATACCTACCCCTCCTAACATTATGTTTTTAAAAATAAAATCAGATAAAATATTTAATAGTAAAATTAAGAAATAATTACAGACTGCTATGTATAATTTTTAATAAAAACTCAACACCAAAAACAATACCACCTAACATAAAAATATAACCAACTAATAATAAGAACAATAAATTCATTATTATCTCTTGGTACAAGGCTTGCTACTTTATAACTGACAGTCAATTCACTAACCTAAAGTAAGGATAAACTTATGAACAGCGATCGTATGAAAGGTAATTGGAACGAACTTAAAGGTAAGGCGCAACAAAAATGGGGCGATCTTACCAACGACGATTTAGACAAAATTGAAGGTAGCCGTACAGAGCTAGTGGGTAAAATCCAGCAGCAGTATGGTAAATCTAAAGAAGAAGCAGAGCGTGAAGTTGATGAGTTTGAAAAAACTCACTAATCGCTAACTTCTAAAAAAACCGCCATTTGGCGTTTTTTTGTTTAATGGCTAAAAAAGCACGCTATTTACGCTTTTAATTGATTACCAATAGGCAGTTGCCTAATGCGCTTACCACAAGCGGCAAAAATAGCGTTACACAGCGCAGGGGCATAAACCGGTGTTGCGGGCTCTCCTACACCGGCAGGTGGGGCATCGCTTTGTATTATTTCTACTTCTACCTCTAAAGGTGAATCGCTCATAAGCGGTACGCGGTAATCATGAAAATTACTTTGCTGTACGCGACCTTTATCAAAGGTAATACCGTCGCTAATAGCAGTGGTAATACCGTAAATAGAACCACCTTGCGTTTGGTTTTTAACGGTATCGGTGTTTACTACCGTACCCGCATCAATAGCCACCCACGATTTAATCACGTTTAAATCACCAGCGTCCGATACCTCTACCTCAACCACCGTAGCCACATAGGTTAAAAAGCTGCGGTGCGCAGCAATACCTAAGCCGCGCCCTTTTGGAAGTGTTCTCCCCCAATTTGCCATACTCGCTGCTTTTTCAATAACATGACGCAAACGGCTTGTTTCAAGTGGATAAACCGCTTTATCGCCACCGTAGTTATTATAGTTTGCGTTCTGGTTTGCAAAATCGATAGTACGCGCTGGCCCAATGGTTTCCAATAAATAATCTTTTGAGTCTTTACCCGCCTTGTGGGCAGCCTCATTTATAAATGACTGCACGGCAAACGCATGAAAAATATTTGTGACCGAGCGCATCCAGCCTATTCGGGCTTTTGCTGGTGCTTCACCTCGTTCCAGTTTCATATTGGGTGCTAAAATTGGATTATCAGTAAAACCTAGGTCTAGCTCAAAGCCACCAGGTGCAGATGCTCCCTCTTGAAAGGTAGACATAATTGGCGAAAACGCCGTGCGATGTAAGTAAGCCTCAATATTACCTTTTTCATTGAGTGAAGCTTCAATATGTTGAGCCGATACCGCATGATAAAAACTGTGCTGAATATCATCCTCTCGCGTCCACTGAACGCGAATAGGTTTTCCAGTTTTCATTGAAATGTAGGCGGCCTCTGCCGAAAAATCAGGTTTTGATTTACGCCCAAATCCGCCACCTAACATGGTGACATGCACGTTAATTTTACTCTCATCCATACCCAGTAGTGCGGCCACAGTTTTCATATCGGCTTGCGGGTTTTGCGTTGCAGCCCAAATATCTACACTGTCTTTATTGTACATTGCCGTGGCGCAAGGTGGCTCCATAGGTGCTTGAGTTAAGTGCGGCGCGTAATAGTCGGCAACTAATTTATTGCTCGATTTAGCCAATACGCTGGTGGTATCGCCTTTTTCGCGCACATGCGCTTGCGGCTCATTCACTGTTTGCAGTAACGACTTTTTAAAGCTCTCTGAATTATAATCGCCATTTTTACCATCATCCCACACCACGTTTAGTGCTTTACGCGCCTGCCATGCAGCCCAGGTATTTTTAGCAACAATAGCAATACCGCCTTTTGGCTGAAATTGCGGCGCACCTTTTGGTACAGGCATTTCAATAACATCAACTACGCCATTAATTGCTTTAGCGGCACTTGCATCAAACGATTTAACCACACCACCTACTACCGGCGGGCGCTCAATAATAGCCACCAGCGCTTTTGGTTCGCGAACATCAGCAGCAAATGTGGCTTTACCGGTTACTAAATCGGTTAAATCTATGTGCGCCATACCGGTATTTATATAGCGCCATTCTTTACGTGTTTTGAGTGTTAACTTGTCTGGCTCTGGCGGGGTAATGCCAAGCGCGAGGTCAATTAAATCTTTATAAGCCAGCGTTTTACCCGAGCTGTGGGTAACCACGTGCTGATTAGCTGTACAGGTTTGTGGGTCAACCTTCCAATACTTAGCGGCTGCATGCTGCATCATATAACGTACGCTTGCGCCCATTTCGCGCAAGCGCTGCATGTTGTATCGAATACTGCGCGAGCCATCGGTATTTTGATCCCCGTATTTAGGGTCGCCCTTACCTTGAATAACCACTACTTTATCCCATGCAGCTTCCATTTCGTCTGCCACAATTTGAGCAATGGCTGTACGAATTTGTTGGCCCATTTCAGAGCGGTGGCAGGTTATTTCAACCATGCCATCGGGGCGCAGTGCTATAAATAAGTTAGCACGCTTTGCTTGCTCAGAGGGTTGCTCTAACACGCCAGCAAACGCTCGTGGTGCACTGCCTACAAAATAAGTACCTAATACTAATGCGCCTATTGCGCTTGTTTTTAAAAATTGGCGGCGGTTTAGGTCAAAGTACGTATTGTTGTTTTTCATACCTCTTCCCCTTGTTCATTTGGGTCAAAATACTCAACGCCCGCAATGGTTTTAGCCGCCGACTTAATCGCTTTATGAATACGCGGATACGTGCCACATCGGCAAATATTGCCCGACATATTACTCACTATTTCATCATCAGTTGGATTGGGGTTAGCCGCTAATAAGCTTGCCGCTTGCATTATTTGCCCGCACTGACAAAACCCACATTGCGGCACTTTATGCTCAACCCACGCTTTTTGCACGGGGTGTTCACCCTGCTCGCTTAACCCTTCAATAGAGGTAATAGCACGCCCTGCCACAGCCGATACAGGTAATATGCACGAGCGCTGCGCTACGCCATCAATGTGTATGGTGCACGCACCACACTGCGCCATACCACAGCCAAATTTAGGCCCTGTTAAATTTAATTCATCTCGAAGATACCAAAGCACCGGCGTTGACGGATCGCCTGTAAACTCATGTTTATTACAATTAACGGTAAGCGTGATCATATTTAACTCCTTGGCAAAGCGCTTTAAAGGAATTCCTTGTTGCGCGAGAACGGTTTGAATACTTGCTACTTTTTTAGCCTACCACTTAGGATTGGTTTATTGAAATTTTTATCGGTAAGTGCCAATTTATAGCTGTTATTAAGTAGCAGCTTTATTAGGTATAAATAAGAAGGGTTTGTTGACTCTACTTAGCACTTATAACTGACTCTTTTAATAACTGCTCATCATCTTTATATACCTCAAGCCAACCAGGTGGCGATGTATCGCAACCAATTACAGTAACGTGTAATACGTAACTATAGCGTCCGTTTTTAAACGTATAACTGTGATTCCCGCCACTGCCACTAAACTTTATATCGCCGTTTAATAAAACGACGTCGGGCTTATCACTAGATTTTTTATTAATACCCCACGATGCATACCGATAATTATGATCACCTAAATCATCAACGCGAATATGGTAGCTAGCCGTTTTCCAATCGAGTACTGGCTCTTCAAATGTATTAATACTTGAATGAAGTGATTGCTTGTCTTGTTCAATTAAGCGTTTAGCAAATGCCTGCTCTTTAGATGTTCCGCGATTTATACCGATAATTTTACCGTCAGTATTAACCCATACCACGCCGTTATTTAGTATAATGCCACGCCAACCTACGCTATCCCAATCGGTATTAATATTAGAGCTGCCAATAACGGCAACTAGTTCATCGTCGAACACTTCATCAAAGCGGTTAATAAACTCAGCTTCATTTTTAATGTCAGGCAATGGATATTGCCTTTTTAGAGGGTAGCGAATATGCGCAGCAATCGCAGTTTTATCCTGCGCTTTGAAAGCAGCAATAACAGGTAAAACACTCTCGTGATACTTCTGCTCAAGCGCAAATGTGTTCGATGTGAAAAATAGGGATAGGCAAAGCAATATGTAATTTAGATACTTCATTGTAGCCCTTTATTTAAAGTTATTGAGAATGCATTGTATAAAGGTAGGTAATACCTGACACTAAGTGAAAATATAAGATCAGAAGCAACTTTATAAAAATATAATGTATCTTAAGGCTCTAGGTAGCCTTATATTTCTAAATTACAACTTTGGATTTTCTAACTTTTTTAATAAAAGGTTAAATACATTCTCTTGAATGCCTTCTAAATATTCCAACCATTCATTATCATACTGAATATTAAAAATGTGATCATAATTATTTTTTTTACCTATATTATCTGATAAAACCTTCAATTCTGACGACCAGCTAGGATCAATTTTATCAAATCGCCGCTGATCAATAATATTCATAAGCTTTTCCACGTCATTTTCTAATTTATTTAGTTTTTTAAAATCACCTTCTAATATTTTATATTTATCTGGAGACAAAAATCTTAGGCGTATAACAGAGTTAGACAATTTATTATGAGCGTTTATAAATTTTTGATGAAACTCTAGTGTCGACTTTAAAGAACGCTTCCACTTTCCTATGGCAATAACTTGCTTGTCTTCTGAAGAACTTCTTAATGACTCCAAGCAACTTTTCGTTTCTAGTTGATATAAAGTACAATACATCCAACTGTGGAAATATTCTCCTTTTATGCAGCTAAGTATTTCGAATCTTTCATATGCCCCATCAATCCGTTTTCGACTCTTATACTCAACAATTGCGATAATCACGGCATAAATAGTTCCCACTCCCCCAATCCAGCTACCCAAATCAGGCCAAAAATTAGAATGTCCATTAGAGTGGTAGAGGATTTCATAAGCACCTATAGAAGTAATAAGAAGAGCAATAAATGTCATTAATACAAATTTCTTTCTATTCCAAAGCCCTGTAATTTTATCCCTCAAAATAACTAATCCTTATTTAAATAACTTACAAATACACCAGCGGCTTAAGTAACTAAAATTTCATTTAGTTTTGGCGACTAATAGTTTCAAATTATTACTACTAAGCAATTGCTTCATATAATTTTTTCAACGTTTACCTAATATTAATTCAGTTAAAGAGAAATCACCAATAGTGCCTGCATAACCATATTATATGATTTCAACTGATTGTTCTTAAACAAGGTAATAAAAGTAAAAAACGAGCCTAATTTGGCTCGTTTTGTTTTTACTGATAGCTAACAGCTGAAAACTGACCGCTTCGCTATGATTCCGGCTCATACCCCAAATTAGGCGATAGCCATCTTTCTGCCTCTGCGAGCGTCATATTAGTTCGCTTGGCGTAATCTTCTACCTGATCCTTTTGCACTGCGGCTACGGCGTAATATTTTGCCTCTGGGTGTGAGAAATACCAGCCCGAAACCGCAGCCCCTGGCCACATGGCGTATGAGCTAGTTAGCTGCATGCCAATGCGTTTTTCGGTATCGAGTAACTGCCAAATTTTCTTTTTCTCAGTGTGCTCTGGGCACGCTGGGTAACCTGGCGCTGGACGAATACCTTGGTAGTTTTCGCGAATTAGCTCATCGTTTCCGAGGTTTTCATCGGGTGCATATCCCCAGTACTCTTTACGTACTTGTTCGTGCAGGTATTCGGCAAAGGCCTCTGCGAGCCTATCGGCAACCGCTTTAATCATTATTTTATTGTAGTCGTCTTGCTGTGCGTCGAACGCATTGGCTAAGTCGTCTTCTTCTAAACCGCCCGTTACTGCAAACGCGCCAAAGTAATCTGGTGTGCCTTTTTGCGCAATGTAGTCGGCTAAACAATAGTTAGCAAAGTCGGTTTTTTCGGTTTGCTGGCGCAAATGGCACGAAGTAGTTAATAGCTCTTTTCGCGTTTCATCGGTGTAAATTTCTATGTCATCGCCCACACGGTTAGCTGGGAATAAACCAATTACACCTAGTGGTTGCAAAGTACCTGACTTTTCGAGGTCATCGAGCATGTCGTTAGCGTCTTTAAATAAGCTTTGTGCTTGTTCGCCCACTACTTCGTCGGTCATTATGCGCGGGTATTTACCAGCGATTGACCACGTCATAAAGTATGGGGTCCAATCTATATACTTACGCAACGTGGCTATTGGTACATTTTTAAACTCAGTCACGCCCAGCTTTTTAGGCACTGGTGGCGTGTAGTTATCCCAATCAAGTTGTGCTGCGTTATCGCGAGCACGCTGAATGGTAACTGGCTTTGAGCGCGGCTTTTTGCGCGCTTGTTGCTCGCGTACTTTTACGTACTCGGCTTTAGTTTTTTCTAAAAAGGCAGGTTTTAGCTCCTTAGATAGCAAGCTTGATACCACACCCACTGCACGGCTGGCGTTATTTACGTACACTACGCCTTTGTCGTACTGTGGCTCAATTTTAACGGCAGTATGCGCTTTAGAGGTAGTAGCGCCGCCAATCATAAGTGGGAGTTCAAAACCTCGGCGGGTCATTTCTTTGGCTACGTGTACCATTTCGTCAAGCGATGGGGTAATTAAACCCGAAAGGCCGATTATGTCGGCTTTTTCGTCAATGGCTGTTTGCAGTATTTTTTCGGCAGGTACCATTACACCTAAGTCGATTACTTCGTAGTTATTACATTGCAGTACTACGCCTACAATGTTTTTACCTATGTCATGCACGTCGCCTTTTACGGTGGCCATAACCACTTTACCGTTAGTGGCGCCTTCTTCTTTTTCGGCTTCAATAAATGGGTCTAGGTAAGCCACTGCGCGCTTCATAACGCGGGCCGATTTAACAACTTGCGGTAAAAACATTTTACCTGCGCCAAATAAATCCCCTACCACGTTCATGCCATCCATGAGTGGCCCTTCAATCACGTGAATAGGTTTATCGGCAGCTGCGCGGCACTCCTCAGTGTCTTCATCTATAAAGGTGGTAATGCCTTTTACAAGGGCGTGCTCCAAGCGTTTTTCAACAGGCCATGTGCGCCATTCTAAGTCTTCTACCCGCTCAGCTTGTGCCATACCTGAATATTTAGGTGCAAGCTCTACTAAACGCTCACCTGCACCGGGGTCGGTGTTAAGTATTACGTCTTCTACGGCTTTACGAAGTTCTTCGGGGATGTCGTCGTAAACAGCAAGCTGGCCTGCGTTTACAATCCCCATATCCATACCCGCTTTTATCGCGTGGTATAAAAACACTGAGTGAATGGCTTCGCGTACAGGGTTATTACCCCTAAACGAAAACGATACATTAGACACCCCGCCCGACACTTTACAGTGCGGTAAGTTTTGTTTAATGCGGCGTGTGCCTTCAATAAATTCTACTGCGTAGTTGTCGTGCTCTTCTATACCAGTGGCTACGGCAAATATATTAGGGTCGAATATAATATCTTCTGGCGGGAAGCCAATTTCTTCTACTAATATTTTGTAGCTGCGTGCACAGATTTCGTATTTTCTATCTGCGGTGTCGGCTTGGCCGTCGGTATCAAACGCCATAACAACAGCGGCTGCGCCAAAACGTTTAATAATTTTAGCTTGGTGTTTAAACGGCTCCTCCCCTTCTTTAAGCGATATTGAGTTAACAATAGCCTTGCCTTGAATACACTTTAAGCCTGCTTCTATTACTTCCCATTTAGAGGAGTCGACCATAATAGGCACTTTTGAGATATCAGGCTCTGAGGCAATTAAGTTTAAAAACTTAACCATGGCCGCTTTTGAGTCCAACATGGCTTCGTCCATGTTTATATCAATAACTTGGGCGCCATTTTCTACTTGCTCGCGGGCAACATTCAGGGCGGTCTCGTAATCTTCTTCCATGATTAAGCGTTTAAACATGGCAGAGCCTGTTACGTTGGTACGCTCGCCGACATTGGTAAATACTGCAATTTGTTGGGTCATTGGCGGCTCCTTAATTTAAGTTACAGGCTTCAAGGCCTGATAAACGCATGCGAACATCAAGCTCTGGCAATGCGCGAGGTTTTACCCCTTCAAGCCCTTTAGCAAACGCACGAATATGCTCAGGCGTTGTACCACAGCAACCACCCACAATATTAATAAAGCCCGATTTGCCCCAATCTATAATCTCGGCTGCCATATCGCCCGCTTCTAGGTCGTACTCACCAAATTCGTTAGGTAAACCGGCATTTGGGTGTACTGAGGTAAATGTTTCGCATACCCGCGAAAGCTCTTCTACGTATTGGCGCAGTAAATCTGGCCCAAGGGCGCAGTTAAGGCCAATTGAAATAGGCTTAATATGGCGAATAGAATTATAAAATGCTTCGGTTGTTTGCCCCGAAAGCGTACGCCCTGAGGCATCGGTAATAGTGCCTGAGATCATTACGGGCAGTGTGCGCCCTGCTTGCTCAAATGCTTCTTCTACTGCGAATGAGGCGGCTTTTGCATTTAGGGTGTCGAATATGGTTTCAATAAGTATTAAATCAGCGCCGCCTTCCATTAATGCAAGGGTAGACTCTACATACGCAGTAACCAGCTTATCAAACGTTACGTTTCGGTAACCTGGGTCGTTTACATCTGGCGAGATAGAACAGGTTTTAGATGTTGGCCCTAAAACACCGGCTACATAACGTGGTTTTTCTGGATTTATAGCGGTGAACTCGTCACATATTGCGCGCGCGAGTTTGGCCGACTCAAGGTTTACTTCACGGCTTATGCTTGCCATGTCGTAATCTTCCATCGAAATGGTGGTTGAGTTAAAGGTATTGGTTTCAATAATATCTGCACCGGCAGTTAAAAAGCCGCGGTGTATATCGGCAATTAACTCGGGTTTGGTGAGGCTTAATAAATCGTTATTGCCTTTTATTAGCACGTGCCAATCTTTAAAACGCTCGCCTCGGTAGTCTTCTTCTTCAAGTTTATGAGTTTGGATCATAGTACCCATAGCGCCGTCTAAAATTAAAATACGCTCTTTAAGCGCTTCACTTAGTTCGGCTTGTTTGTTGGCGGCTGTATTATTCGGCATAGTTGTTAGTCCTCACATCTTGGCTAACTAAATTAATATCATACGGTGTGGTTTGATACACGTAGTAATTTAACCAGTTCGAAAAAAGTAAAAAAGCATGGCTTTGCCACGTTTTTGACGGTTGCTTGCTTGCATCATCATCGGGAAAATAGTTTTCAGGTTTTGGCGCATCTGGGCTTTTTTGTAAATCACGCTCGTACTCCCCTTTTAGGGTGTCGGCATCGTATTCTGGGTGACCTGTTATAAATACTTGGCTACCCGATTTGTTCTTTAATAAGTAAGCACCCACTCGTTCAGAGCCTGCTAATACAACGAGATCATCACACGCATTTATTTTTTTTATGTCAATGTGCCCATAACGTGAGTGTGGTACTAAAAAGGTATCGTCAAAACCGCGGGTTAATGCCCCGTGTTTAAAATGGCATTGGTGAGTAAATACGCCACACAGCTTATTGGGTTTTAAGTCGCGCTTTAAATTATAGCTATGGAATAGCGCTGCATGAGCCGCCCAACACGAAAACAATGTTGAGGTAACATGTTGCTCTGCCCAATCAATAATGACTTTTAGCTCTTCCCAGTAAGCAACATCTTCATACTCTAAGTGC
The DNA here is from genome assembly GCF_000241365.1 of Pseudoalteromonas sp. BSi20480. Taxonomy (NCBI): domain Bacteria; kingdom Pseudomonadati; phylum Pseudomonadota; class Gammaproteobacteria; order Alteromonadales; family Pseudoalteromonadaceae; genus Pseudoalteromonas; species Pseudoalteromonas sp. BSi20480. The sequence goes on from NZ_BADX01000160.1 coordinate 63,338, forward strand.
GCAAGCGGTGCGCCTGTGACAATAAGCGCATCGTAGTTGTTATTTTTTACCTCTGAAAAATAGCGGTAAAAGGTATCTAGGTGTTCTTCTGAGTTATTACTGCTACGGTGAGTGTCTAGGCGCAGCAGCTCTACGTTTACTTGCAAAGGAGAATTTGCAAGTAAACGAATAAACTGTACTTCGGTTTCTACTTTATTAGGCATTAAGTTTAATATAGCCAAACGCATTGGGCGGATTTCTTGCGTTTTTGCACGGTTTTTTGGCATTACGAATACGTTTTCTTGGCGCAAACGTGCAATGGCTGGAAGCTCATCCTTTACGGTAATTGGCATATTTTTAACTCCTACTCATAAAAACTTGTGCTAATTATGAACTGAAAGCAAAAAATATCAACCTCTAGATGTATAGATGTCTAAATGAAATTTATTCATTATTACTTAAGTATGTGGCAAGCAATGAGTCACCCCTTAAAAAGAGGCTTAACTCACTGCATTTAAAATAATGAACTAATTATTGCCCACTAATATTAAATTTTGCTGAGGGGGAATTAAATATTCAGCGCCGTTTTTGGTAATTACAGCCATTTCTTCAACAGAAATGGTTTTAAACTCGGTGTTGTTTAAAGGCCAACTAAAAAAGCCATCAAAAGCAAACACCATTCCTTCTTTAAGTTTACGATGAGCAGCAGGCCTTACTTGGGCACTGCGAGAGCCACCTAAATTGGGCCCGGTATCGTGTGCAACATACCCAACTGGATGGCCGGTACTCCATGGCACAGGTTCTGAGTTGTATTTATTCATTAATACGGTTTGAGCTTGATCCACGTCTATACCCCTTACGCCGGGTTTCATTGCATTAAATGCCGCAAAACCGCTATCTCGGGCATTAATCCAATATTGCTGAATGTTGGCTGGTGCAGAGGTTTCCCCTTCTTTAAGTACATAAGCAAAACGCTGAATGTCACTTACCCAGCGATTGTAGAGCTTTACACCAAAATCAATTTGAATTACGTCGCCCGGCATAATGACTTTATTTGTAGAATGCGAATGCCCGCGATCGGGACCTGAATTTACGTTAGGATTTTGATCGGCAGCCCATGCATCGGTTACACCTCGTGCTTTCATTTTAGCTTTTAAAAATTTAGCTACATCGGCATCGGTGGTTTTACCAGGAATAATAGTTTTATAAGCCTCTATTTGCCACGTTGCTGAAAGCATTGCGGCCTCTTTCATTATTTCAACTTCAGCAGGTAACTTAATTGAAAGCCATTGATAAACAACTTCTTCAGACGATACGAGCTTTGCTGTTTGCTTTGCGCCTAATAAGTTAGTTAATTGCTTGTATTGCGAGTGCGATAACCCATCTGCCTGTGCATTAAGATCAGAGACATTTATTGCTATACGCTCAAAGGGTTGTTTTTTTATAAACTCAGCCGCGTATTTTAACGCAGACACACTGCGTGGCACCGAGATCACTTTTTCATGTATGTTTAGCTCGTCGAGTGCTTTTGCTTCGCTTGAAGGTGAGTAGGCTACCGAATGAAACGCCCCTTTATTAAAATAAAATAAATATGCCGCTGGCGAACCTGCGTTTTCACAGCCAATATGATCAGCCAATGGGTCGTTGTTATTTTCTCTACAAACAATAAGCCAAGCATCTACCTTAGCTGCTTTTAAAGCGTTTGGCAGGAGTTTATTTATTCTTTGTTTTCTTATTTCTGGCCAAGGAGAATCGACTGCGTTAGCTTTGGGGTTTGTGGTAAATAACGTAAGTAAAACCAACATTGTTATTACTTTTTGTATAGTCATGGGTTTTTCTTATTTTTACTATGGTTTAAATACGTTAGCACACCCAAATAAAACTATACATTTAACGAGATAAAACGATAAAGATATATTCCCACCCGCCATTCGTTGACTGTTTCACCTCTCAACAACTACAATACAACATTAAAATTTTTATTATTATTTGAAGGCTTTCCTCCATGGTTTTACCTGATAAGTTTATTTTCTCGATGAGTCGAGTATCTAAAGTTGTGCCGCCTAAGCGTACAATTTTAAAAGATATTTCGTTGCACTTTTTTCCTGGCGCCAAAATTGGTGTGCTTGGTTTAAATGGTTCTGGTAAATCATCATTGCTACGTATTATGGCCGGTGTTGACCAAGACTTTGAAGGTGAGGCACGTCCTCAGCCTGGTACTAAAATTGGTTACTTACCACAAGAGCCAGTACTAGACGAAAGCAAAACAGTACGAGAAATAGTTGAAGAAGCTGTTGGCGAAGTAAAACACGCCCTTAATCGCCTTGACGAGGTGTACAACGAGTACGCAATGGAAGGTGCTGACTTTGACGCACTGGCTAAAGAACAAGGTGAATTAGAAGCAGTTATTCAAGCGCACGATGGCCATAACATCGATAACGTACTAGAGCGCGCTGCTGATGCACTTCGCTTACCTGAGTGGGATGCTAAAATTGAGCACCTTTCAGGTGGTGAACGCCGCCGTGTTGCTATTTGTCGTTTGTTACTAGAAAAACCAGACATGCTTATTCTTGATGAACCAACTAACCACTTGGATGCTGAGTCGGTTGCATGGTTAGAGCGCTTCTTACATGACTACGAAGGCACTGTTGTGGCAGTAACGCATGACCGCTACTTCCTTGATAATGTTGCTGGCTGGATATTAGAGCTTGACCGTGGTGAAGGTATTCCATGGGAAGGTAACTACTCTTCTTGGCTTGAACAAAAAGACGCGCGCTTACAGCAAGAACAAAAATCTGAAAAAGCACGTCAAAAATCAATTGCGCAAGAACTTGAATGGGTGCGTTCAAACCCTAAGGGTCGTCAGGCTAAGTCTAAAGCACGTATGGCGCAGTTTAGCGAGCTACAACAATCAGATTACCAAAAACGTAACGAAACAAACGAGCTATTTATTCCACCTGGCCCACGTTTAGGCGACCAAGTATTAGAAGTTACTAACTTACGTAAAAGCTTTGGCGACCGCGTATTAATAGACGACTTAAGCTTTACCATGCCTAAAGGCGCTATTGTGGGCATTATTGGTGCCAACGGCGCGGGTAAATCTACACTATTTAAAATGTTAAGTGGCGAAGAGCAGCCAGATAGCGGTAGTGTTAACGTTGGTGAAACCGTACAACTAGCAACGGTTGATCAGTTCCGCGACGATATGGACGAAAGCAAAACAGTTTTTCAAGAAATATCTGACGGACAAGACGTTTTAAAAATTGGTAACTTTGAATTCCCAAGCCGTGCTTACGTTAGCCGTTTTAACTTTAAAGGTAACGATCAGCAAAAGTTTGTAAAAGACTTATCGGGCGGTGAGCGTAACCGTTTACACCTTGCTAAATTATTAAAAGCCGGTGGTAACGTAGTGCTACTGGATGAGCCAACCAATGACTTGGACGTTGAAACATTACGTGCACTTGAGAATGCTATTTTAGAATTCCCAGGCTGTGTAATGTGTATATCGCATGACCGTTGGTTCCTTGACCGTATTGCCACACACATTTTAGATTACCGCGACGAAGGACAAATTAACTTTTTCGATGGTAACTATACTGAATACGAAGAGTGGCTCAAAAAGACCTACGGTGCAGAAGCCGCACAACCTAAGCGTATAAAATACAAAAAATTGGTTAATCGCTAAATTAACTGAAATACCTTTAAAACCCTGCTTTTCGCAGGGTTTTTTATGCCTTAAATAAACTATGTGTGTTTGTAGCTAGCAACTGTGTAATTTAAAGCTATGCTTATACCAATTTTATTTAAAATATTATGCATTTGATTGATGTTGAATCACTCGCTAACTAAATAAAAAATTATTTACATAGAACAACCATATGCCGTGATTTTTAATGAGTTGTTTTATTCGCACTATTACTGAACACTAATTTAATGCTATTGATATTACTAAAAAAACAATAAGGCAGAGTCATGCAAGAACGTCGTCAATTTTCACGTATTTTATTTTCAACCGATGCGCACATAATTTTTCAAGAAAATGAGTACCCATGTACCTTGCTCGATATTTCATTGCACGGCGCGCTAGTCAGTAAATGTGATGTATTAAATGATCAAATAGAGAATGATGCCATACTGCGTTTTATTTTACCCGACAGCGAAATTGAAATAAAAATGGAGACAACGATTTGCCATATAGAAGCCAATCATATTGGTTTAAAGTGTAAGCATATTGATATTGATAGCATTACCTATCTAAAAAGACTCATTGAACTCAACTTAGCGGACGATGAATTACTTCACCGCGAATTAGCCATGCTTATTCACGACTCGCAATAATAGACACTTTGAGGGGAGTTGATTACCATAGGGGAAACTTTATAGCCTGTGTGAATATGACTCTAAACCCTCATTTACCGTTAGTGTACCATCCAAACTACTCGTTTAGTTTTGATCCTAAGCACCGCTTTGCAATGAGTAAGTTTGCTAATCTATACGCACACGTTAAAAAACTAGGCTTAATTGGTAATAACCTCACACAACCTGTTTTAGGCTCTCCCGAGCCTTTAGAGTTAGTGCATTGCGACAACTACATTCACGATTTATGGAACAACCGCTTAGACGATAAAGCCATGCGTCGTATAGGATTACCTTGGTCAGCTCAATTGATGGCGCGCACATTTACTGCCCCGCAGGGCACATTACAAACCGCTCGCTTAGCGCTAAAACACGGCATAGCCTGTCACCTAGCAGGAGGCACGCACCATGCGCACTTTGATTTTGGATCAGGATATTGCATGGTGAACGACTTAGCCTTTACCACCCAGACCTTGATTAATAGCGGCGAAGTAACCAACGTGCTTATTTTTGATTTAGACGTACATCAAGGTGATGGCACCGCTGCTATGCTTGCGCATCAGCCCTATGCTTATACCTGTTCAATACACTGCGAAAAAAACTTCCCGTTTAGGAAATCGGCTAGCGATTTAGATATTGGCTTAGCAAATCATATGCAAGATGCCGAATACTTAGCCATTGTTGACGATACCTTAAGCTACCTACTTAAAGAACTAAACCCAAGCTTAGTACTGTACGATGCCGGTGTAGATATTTGGCAAAACGATGGCTTAGGTAAATTAGATATAAGTTGGGATGGGATAGCTAAACGCGATCATTTGGTTTTAAAACGCTGCCTTGAGCACAACATACCAGTAGCAACAGTTATTGGTGGTGGTTACGATAAAGATCATCTTCGCCTTGCACAGCGCCATGGCATTGTAGTTGAACAAGCAGCACGCTTTTAATATGAAATAAAAACTTAATATTGTCGTTCTTATTTGCTAACTAGAATAAAAACGACACCACAATGAAACACATTTTTATAGTTATAACACTTACCATTTTTAGTTTTTCGGTATTTGCAGAGCAATCTATTCAAGACTTAAACCATCCTGAACTACCCCCCTTAACATTAAACATGGCCGATGGTACAAGTATAAAAACACAAAACCTATTAGGCGAACCTTATATTCTGCACTTTTGGGCTACATGGTGCCCTTATTGCAAAAAGTTACAACCCGCCCTTCAAAAAATACACGACATGGGCTTAAACGTAATAGCTGTAAGTTTTAAAGAAGATGATAACGCCTCCCCCGCAAAAGCATTAACCAATAGGGGTTATACATTTAAAACCGCAATACAAGCAGATAAAATTGCGACACAACTAGGAGTACACGGCACACCCACTACGTTATTTATAAATGAAAAAGGGCATGTTGTTTGGGCTACTAATTCATCAGACCCAGATAATGCAAATATACATTTGAAAGCCCGTACTCTACTAAACTCAATTAAAGCTAAATAGCTTAATAATTAAGGGAGTTAATGCGTATTAAAATATGAGTTATATAAACTTTATACTACAATTTAAGCTCATAAATTAATTGGGGTTATTATGCGTTTAATATTTACTTTATTGTTGCTTTTGCTAAGTACTACAGCGTTTGCTGAAGAAGAAAAAGTAGAACTTCCACCATTAGATCCTAGCTACAATGCAGTTCATCCCATGGCACTAGTTAATAGAGGGTCTTCTATTTTTGCTATTAATCTTCCTTCTTATAGATCGCCACATGACTTGCAAGTTGTTTACGAAGTTAAAAATTCAAACGTTGCTTTTTTAAACTTTGCGAAAAATGCCGACATGATCACTATTAAGCCGCAAAAGTTTAATATTCAACATTTAATGCGCGGGGATGAAATAACAATTACAGCCGACATTTACGAAGGTGATTACCGCCAAGGGGGCACTTTAATTTATGAAGCTAAACAACTTGAGCTTGATAAGCAACTTTACGCCAGAGAACTCAATGAGCTAAGCGAATCTTCGCAATGGCATGAGTACGATATGATTGAGCTAAATGGTACAGAGCGTATTTATGTACATAAAATTCAAAAAGCACCAAGCTTCAACCACCTAATTTTTGTGGACTTGGTTAATGCCTGTATGCAGAAAGTTCGCACATCAAAACGAGTTCCTCCTGAAAACGAACTTACTTATAAATTTATAAACTGCGGAACCTTAAAGCCTCTTTTTTACGATGGCGAAAGTTTACTTAAATAAAATAACTATGCCTAGGTATGATTGATAGGTACGAAGTTAATAAGAAAAAATGAAAGAAAAGGTATTTAAAACTGTTACATATACTGTTGATTAGTAGCTATAGGGAACAAAACTTAGCTTTGGGGCAGCAAAATAAAAACGGCTTAAACTCAACATAATTGAATTTAAGCCGTTTACACACTAATAATATCTTCACACACAATATAAAGATTCTGGTTTTAACT
>NZ_BADX01000159.1:0-6589 GCF_000241365.1 Pseudoalteromonas sp. BSi20480
GTGCTATTTTGCACGCCTAAGTGTAATTTAGCTTGTTCCACCGCCCCGATGGTCGCAACCAACGCACCATTTTTTAAACCGTTAGGTGTATTTTTCCCTAATTGATTCTCAAAGGGGGTTTTTTCGTCGTCAAATACTCGTTGGGTGTTTTGTGTCAGCGATGACGTCATTAAATCGAGCCCAGGTAAAATCCATCCACCTAAATGGTGGCCTTCACTGGTTAACACATCAATCGTTGTGGCGGTACCAGCATCAACCACTATACATGCTTGGTTAGGGTGCAATGTAAAACCAGCAATAAGTGCAAGCCATCTGTCTATGCCTAGGTTATTTACTTGCTCGTATGCGCAGCTTAATCCTTGAAGTGTTTTAGTCACCGTTGCTTCATAACATGCTATATCATGCTTAGCAGCTTGGGCTAATAATTTATTAAGTAAGTCACTTCGCCCTACACAAGCGTATACAACTTCTGTTATTTGCAGCCAGGGTAAATTATTTAAATCTGCTGGTTGTGCCTGCTGATTGTGCCAAAGAACTGCTTTTAAAGATGTGTTACCTACATCAATGAGTAATCTCATAGCTGTGCCTTTCTCAGTGATATTTCACCGCCATAATAGCTTTTTACCTCGCCGTCTTGGCGAATACGAATCCCACCTTGAGGGTCAATTCCTTCGCATATTCCCCACCAACTTCTATGGCCTGTATTTAACTCTACGCACTCACCCGCAAATGCATTAAGCGAATTCCATTGCTCGTGCATTGTGTGTAACCCACTTTTACGATACTGATCTAACCGGTGCTCTAAGTGGTAGGTGAGTGATGCCACCAGCTCGTTTTTATCTAGCTGCTGGGTATGCTGGCTTAGATCTGTCCATGCTTGATCTATGTGTTGACTAAAGCTCTGTGGCATTTGCAAATTAATACCAATTCCTAACACTAACTGACACGGCCCTTGCGGCTGCCCATCTAGCTCAACAAGTACACCAGCAAGTTTTTGTTTATTTAGGTAAATATCATTTGGCCACTTAAGCTCTAACTCTATGTCGTAAAGCGCTTTAATTGTATCGTATACCGCTAATCCGACCGCAATCGACACCCCCATAGCTGCTTGAAGGCCATCATCTAAACGCCAAAAGTAGCTGTAATAAAGGTTTGCACCAAACGGTGACTGCCAAACACGGCCTCGTCGTCCTCGGCCAGCCTGCTGCATTTCAGCCACAATCACGGTACCCGACTCAAGCGCTGTTTTAGCTTGTATCCGCCTCATAAGTTCGGAATTGGTTGAGTCAATTAAAGGATGTACTTCTACGTTCACTGACTGTGACTTTAACTGGCTAGTTAATTGATTAAAATACTGCTGTATTTTGGTTTGATTTAAAAGCCCAGCGTGGTTATTTAAGCTATAGCCTTTACCTGTTACTTTAAAAATATCTAAGCCCATAACTTGTAAGCTATTTATGTGTTTGCTCACTGCCGCGCGACTAATACCGAGTTGCTCACCTAGCGCTTGACCAGATACAAAACCGGGTTGATTTAACGCTTTCAATATAGCGAGTTTATTGCCATCGGGTGCTTTCACTGTGTAACGTCTCCTTGTATGTAGCATTCATCGGTTGTGTTTATTAACCGTACTTCATGCTCAAGCAGTATGTTGTAACGCGAATACACAACATGCTGAATATGCGTGATCATAGCAATCAAGTCTTCGCCTTCGCTGTTACCATGATTAACCAATACCAGTGCTTGTTGTCTATGAACCTCAATACCCGCTACGCGATAACCTTTAAGATTTGCGTTATCGATTAGCCAACCCGCAGCTACCTTATGCTCACTTTGCCCATAGGCGTAATAAGGCGCATCAGGAAACTGCTTTAACAACGTTGTTAACTGTTGATTGGTAATTATCGGGTTTTTAAAAAAACTGCCCGCATTTGGTAACGTGTATGGATCTGGCAGTTTACTATTACGAGTTTGAATAACGTGTTCAAATACGGCGCGTGGTGTCACGTTTGTTAGCTGTTTTAATGGCCCATAACTCAGTACAGGTTGCCATTGCTTTGGCAATGCTAGTAATACCCGTGTGATAACGGCTTTATTTTTTAGTCCATGTTTAAATACAGAGTCGCGGTAGCCAAACTCACATTGCGCGTTAGTCAAACAAACAAGTTTCTTGCTGTGTATGTCAAAGTACTCAACCGACTCTACAAACTTAGAAAGCTCAACACCGTAGGCTCCAATATTTTGTACAGGTGACGCCCCAACTGTACCAGGTATAAGTGCTAAGTTTTCAAGCCCTGGTAAGTTTTTATCAAGCAAATAACTTACTAACGCGTGCCAATTTTCACCAGCGGCAACGCTTATTAAAGTATCGGTTTCACGGGGTGTAATAGTAATCCCTTTGGTGGCCATTTTAATAACTGTACCGTGGTAGTCGTTTAAAAAAATGGTATTACTCCCCTCCCCCAACAAACAAAATGGTGACGAAAAGCTTTGAGTATAAAGTTGCTCAAGGTGAGTAATTTTAACTAAATTTTGGCATTGATTATGTAATGCAAAGGTGTGTAAAGGGTGTAATGCGTACGCCACAAAGCTCTCAAGATAAACCGTTAACTAATCGTAATAGTTTACCTCATCGTCGCAAAATGCGCATCAGATTGTAAAAATTGCTCAACCCACCCAGCCAATCGTGATATAAAACCTGCACTTTTTATTTGTGTTCAGGGTAATTATGAAAATTAAACCTCTCTTTTTAAGCCTCGCTATGGCAGGTATGTGTTCGCAAGCAATGGCGAATGCGGTTGATCAAAACTCATACGCCAATCTTGACGATGTTGTTACAACTCACCTTAGCCTTGATTTAGATGTCGATTTTGACGACAAGCAATTAGAAGGCTTTGTTGAGCATACGCTTAAATGGAATAACAGCAAAAGCAAAAAACTAGTGCTTGATACCCGCGACTTAGACATTGATAAAGTAATGTATCAAACACAAACAGGCAGCTGGCACAAAGCTAAATTCACTTTAGCGAATCGTGATGATGTTAAAGGCTCAAAGCTTACTATTGAATTTAAAAGCCAAGCTAAAATAGTGCGTATTTATTATAACAGTCGCCCAGAAGCATCTGGTCTACAATGGTTAACACCTACGCAAACTGCCAGTAAAACGCACCCGTTTATGTATAGCCAATCGCAAGCGATTCATGCCCGTAGTTGGTTACCCGTACAAGACACTCCAGCAATGCGTGTAACCTACTCTGCACGAATTACCACACCTAAAGATATTCGTGCGGTTATGAGCGCAGACAACAAAGACGCGCTTTATAAAGATGGCGACTACCATTTTGAAATGCCGCAAGCTATTTCGCCATACCTAATTGCCATTGGTGCAGGTAACCTAGAATTTAAAGCAATGTCTCATCAGACGGGTATATTTGCAGAGCCTGAAATTTTAGAAGCCTCTGTTGCCGAATTTAACGACACGCAAGCCATGATCGATAAAACCAATGCCATGTATGGCGACTATGCTTGGGGCCGTTACGACTTACTCATGCTTCCGCCAAGCTTTCCGTTTGGTGGCATGGAAAATCCACGTTTATCGTTTATTACCCCTACCGTTGTTGCAGGCGATAAAAGCTTAGTTAACCTTATTGCGCATGAGCTTGCTCACTCTTGGTCTGGTAACTTAGTGACTAATGCGACGTGGGAAGATTTATGGTTAAACGAAGGTTTTACCTCATACGTTGAAAACCGTATTATGGAAGAAGTGTTTGGCCGCGACCGTGCCGTTATGGAGCAAGCACTCGATGCAGCAGGTCTTCGCGCACAGCTTAAAACCATTGACGCGCCAGACACACGCCTTAACTTAAAGCTTAATGGTCGTGATCCAGACGATGCGTTTAGCTCGGTACCATACACTAAAGGTCAATTATTCTTAATTTACTTGGAAAACAAGTTTGGTCGTGACAAGTTTGACCCTTTCGTAAAAACTTATTTTGACGAGTTTGCTTTTAAATCGTTAACGACTGCACAATTTGTTACCTATATTGAAGCTAATTTAATTAACAGGTACCCAGGTATTGTTAGCATGGATAAAGTGAACGAGTGGATTTTTGAGCCAGGTTTACCAACAGATGCCCCTAACCCTACCTCTGATGCGTTCGATAAGGTTGATACTGCAACCACAGCCTGGTTACAAGGCGCAAAAACTGCTGCTCAGTTACCTACAGCAAACTGGACAGTACACGAGTGGTTGCACTTTTTAAATAACTTACCACGCGATTTAAGCATTGAAAAAATGACTGAGTTAGATGACGAGTTTAACTTAACGCAGTCAACCAACTCAGAACGTGCATTTGCATGGTATATGCTAGCAGTAGGCAACGGTTATCAGCCAATTTACCCTGCACTTGATGCGCATTTATCAGGTATTGGTCGTCGTAAGCTAATTGTGCCGCTGTACAAATCACTTATCACTAACGGTAAGAAAGACTGGGCGCAGAGTGTTTACTTAAAAGCACGTCCCGGATACCACCCACTAGCACAAGGCACTATTGACGCATTATTTGAATAATAAATAATGTAAAGTAACAACTAAAAGGGCCTAATTTGGCCCTTTTTTAATGCTTATTTTAAATAGCTTAGTTTGTTACTTTTTCTAAAAAAGCTTTGCGCTCAGCAACTGTTGCTTGCTGCCACCAAAAGTCGAGCATTTGCGCCGCACTTGGCATGCCTTTGCCTGTAATAGGCGCAATAGGTTTAATTGGCCTACTTGGCTTTTCTGGACCCGCTGGTGCTTCTCGCATAGTTCTAACAGTCGCTTCGCTAGCAAGTTGATTATTAGAGACAACACTCAAAGGCGCAGCTAACGCACTGCCTTTTGCTTTTAAACTTACCATGGGCGATTGAGCAAATACTTTAGCCGCTACTGCATTTTCAGCACGATTAAATACCAAGGTATAATCTGTACCCGCCTCAATTGTAATATCAACCCAAAAAGGCTCTGACTCAACCACCTCATGCATATCGTAATCTTCATCGTATAAGTCGGTATACTTGAGCTTTAGCCGATACGACCCCGGCGCTAGCTCTAAATCTTCTACACGGCTAAACAAAGAGCTTTCTATTATTCGCTCACCGACTTGCAACGGCACAAACTCTTCAGGAAAGTGAATATTTTCTGCCATACTCGATACACTAAATAGCAATGCAGCTACACTGCTCATTAACACTGATTTACGCATATTAACTCCTTTGGTTGATTTGAGTTTGACACTGCTTTGAAAATTTGTCATTAGTGAATCTAAATTTCATACCACTTGATAAGGAACACACAATGAGCCAAGAGACTATCTTTACAAAAATAATCAACCGCGAGATCCCAGCAAACATAATTTACGAGGACGAAAATACTCTCGCGTTTGAAGATATAAACCCTCAAGCTCCTTTTCATGTGTTAATTATCCCAAAAATTGCAATTCCTACCATAAATCATATAAATGATGATAACGCACATTTAGTAGGTAACTTGTATGTGGTGGCCGCTAAGCTTGCAAAAGAACATAACTTTAGTGATGACGGCTACCGTGTTGTTATGAACTGCAACGATCATGGCGGACAAACCGTCTATCATATCCATCTTCACATGCTTGCCGGTAAGCAAATGGGGTGGCCTCCTTATCAAGATAATAAAAAAGAAATCGCTTAATTAAGCTCAGTTACTACATGCTATGTAAAAGCATGTGTTCCTATAAATTAAAAAACAATTACTTATTTGCAACATTTTATGTTTAAATAATCATAAAATTGTACTTGTTTTTAAGTACGATAGCGGTTTTCTAATACTAAAGGTGTGGGAATCGTGATAAACTTAATCAGTCAGCTTTATAAAAGAGTATAAAAACATGAGCAGTTCTGCCTTTTTGTTATTAGATAAAGATCCAATTAATACTATTGGTATTAACGTATTAGAGCCATTGCTAAAAACGCAAGGACTAGACGTAACAACAGGTACTAATATATTGGATACACCTGAAGGGACTCGCTTACTTTTTATTGAAACATCTAGCAATGACGCGTGGGGAAAATTAAAAGAACAACTAGTAAACCTTCGTGTTAAGTGCGATATCATATTATTTAACTTAGATGAAAACCCAGAGCTTGCTAATCGAGCACTACTCAGCGGTATTCGTGGTGTATTTTACACGACCGATAATGCAGATGTGCTAATGAAAGGTATTCGACTCTTATTAGAAGATCAGCTTTGGTATCGTCGCGACATCATGTGTAATGCATTAAATCGCATGTTGCAGTTTAATAAAGACGCACTTCACAAGCTTACAGAGGGCGATATTGAACCTGTCAAACTTACTAAGCGAGAAAAAGCGATTATTTCATTAATGAGTAACGGTTCTAAAAACAAAGAAATTGCTGAAGAACTTAGCATTAGCCCACACACTGTAAAAACTCATTTATACAGCGCATTTAGAAAGACCAAGTGTCGTAACCGTATTGAGCTTTTGTCGTGGGCACAGCAAAATATACCAGACGAAATTCGCTAAACGCTGACTTCGACTGAAATACAAAAAACAGA
>NZ_BADX01000158.1:0-6508 GCF_000241365.1 Pseudoalteromonas sp. BSi20480
GTAAAATAAATAAGCCTGCTGCTATGTTTGAATAGAGCGCACCATCGGCCAATGTTGCAGCTTGAAAAACCAGTAAAATAAGCACCGACTGCTTATAGACATTATCGTTAACGGCAGAAAAAAACTGGGTAATAAACAAAGGTAAAAATCGCTTACTATTAAGTAAGCCGCTTTGATTTGTTGAATGCGTTTTCATTGTGATCCTTACGTTTTAACTCTAAATATACCTATCTCAAAAAGGGCTTTGATTACTTAGCCGTCAAATTAACTGCATACTATTTTTAGCTAGCTTACCTTAAAAACAAAAAAGCCTACATAAATTAATTACGTAGGCTTTTACATATCTTTTCAAACAGTCGCTTTAATGAACTATTCTTGTGTAACCACGCGGCGACCACTAAATGCATGCATTAGGGTTCTACCATCAACTAAATCAAGTTCGCCTCCAACCGGAATACCGTGCGCTATTCGCGAGGCGCCCACATTATTTTTGTGGCAAAGCTGGGCAATATAATGCGCAGTCGTCTCACCCTCAACACTAGGATTAGTTGCTAGTATTACTTCGTTAATCCCGCCTTGAGAAAGTTTTTGCTCTAAAACATCTAAGCCTATTTCTTTAGGGCCAATACCATCAATGGGTGATAAATGCCCCATAAGGACAAAATATAAACCTAAATACTGACCCGTTTGCTCAATGGCAAGTACATCAGTAGGCGACTCAACAACACATAACGTACCGCTGTCTTGGCGTTTTGTGCTCAAGCAAATGTCACACTGAGGTTGCTCACAAAAAGTTCGGCACGTTTGGCAATGACCTATTGCTGTCATTGCCTTAGTAAGCGCGCTACCTAGTTGTGTACCACCTTTGCGATCACGTTCAAGCAAATGGAATGCAATACGCTGTGCAGACTTTGGGCCAATACCCGGTTGGCACCGCAATGCTTCAATAAGCTGATTTAAACTATCTGAAAGTTGCATTGTTTGTTAAAACGGCATTTTCATACCTGGTGGTAATTGCATACCGCCAGTTACTTTGCTCATTCGTTCTTGCGTTTCTTCAGCTACACGGCGCACAGCATCGTTACATGCCGCTGCAAGTAAGTCTTCAATCATGTCTTTGTCGTCTTCCATAAGGCTTTCATCAAGCTCTACGCGACGAACATTGTGGTTACCAAGCATGGTTACTTTAACTAAGCCTGCACCCGCTTCACCAACAACTTCCATTGTTGCAATTTCGTCTTGGGCTTTTTGCATGCGCTCTTGCATTTGCTGCGCTTGCTTCATCATGTTACCCATTCCACCTTTAAACATAATTTTCTCTCTTTCTTTTAATCTTTAATTGTCATGAAGATAAGGGCGATTGTATGTAATTACAATGCCTGAATACTGTTTTCGTCAATTTCGGCGCTAAATAACTGTTGAAATTGTACTATGTTTTCGTCACTTGTGATCACATCTATTGCTTGCTGATGGCGCCCTGCATCTATTTTTTGTTGAATTAAATAAGGCGAATCGATAACCCCTTGAGCAAATTTTATACTCAGCGACACATTGTGATCGTAAATACTCGATAATGCGGCATCAAGTTTTTGACGAAGCATTGGCGTATCTAGGTGTTTTTGCGATTCATCAACATCTATATGTAAGTTACTTCCCTGCTTCGTAAAAATTGAATGCAGCGCAAATTGGCGCATTCGTCCACCCAGCCCCATACGTTTTATCAAATAAGCCCACTCGTCTTGCTGATGAGCAAACTTTATTTCACTTATTGGGCTTTGAAAATCATCTGGAACCGGAATACTTTCCTCTTGTGGAGCTGGAGCAGGCACACTTTGAGGATTAATTTGTTCTAGTAACTCAGGCGCTAAATTTTCAGTGATTGTTTGATGCTTAGCTTTAAAATCAACTTTTTGTGCTTTTGTAGCGACTACACTGGGGCGTTTTGCTTGGCTCCCGCTATCAGGGAGCTCAGACTTTTTTTCATGCTCGCCTGTATTGTAGTCATCCCACGGCGGTGGGTTAGTAGATTGCACAGAAGCCGCGAGCGGGTGTTCTGCGTTTTCAGAATGAGTGTGTATATCTTTATTAGTGGCTTCACTTTGCTCTGCAATTGGCGAACCAACCAGCCTGTTATTTTGCTCATTATTAGCAGTTTCAGGTTTTTCAGACACTGGTGGCTGAGCTATATTATTACCCGATAACCTGCCTGAACCTGATATATTTCTGTCACGTAAGATGCGTGCAATGGCCGATTGTGCCTGAGACTCTTTATCATGCAGTGAAGGTGCATCCAAAGAGACTGGAGCGCTTGGAGATTCAGCCTGTTGCGATGTACTTTGAGCTTGAGGATTAAAGCCTTGATCTAGCGCGCTACTCATTACATCATCGAATTGTGCAGCTAATGTTTGCTCTACATCATTGTGCTGCATGTACGCTTCATTTTCGCTGTTACGCTGTGCTTGCTCATCACTTATTTGCTTCGCAGGTGTATTTTGGCTCGTTTCAGTTTGAGCCTCTTCGTTTTCAACCTGTAAATGCTCTACGTGAGCAGAATCAACAGGCGTGTCAGTAGCCGTGGGGGTTACTTGCTCATGCTGTTCTGCACTTATAATCGATTTTTCAGCTGGTTGCTGTACAATGTTTGTGTCGCTATGATTAGCAGCGTTATTAGTACTTTCAGGCTTATTTTTACTTAAAATATCGCGCAGTGCATTGGCTCGGCTTTCAGTGTTACGTGCCGGCAATTGAGGTGTGCTTATCTCGTTCTGCTGATTTTCGTTTCCTGCAGGCTGAAATGCAAGTAACCTCAGCAAAATCATTTCGAACCCTAAACGTGGCTCAGGGGCCCATTGTAAATCTTTTTTACCGTTTAAAAGTAACTGGTAATAAACCTGCACTTGCTGTGCACTTGTGTGCTCTGCAACGTGCTTTATATAATCAGCATTGGTCTCATCAAGCCCAGCGGCTTGAGGCACTAATTGGGCAAGCTGGGTTAAGTGCGTTAATGAAATTAAATCATCAAGTAACGCTATATAATTTGGGTTTTTGCTCGCTACATTTGCTATTTCGCTCATGAGCGCAGCGCCATCTTGACTTAGTAATGCTGCTAATAAACTTTGGCTGTAGTGTGTATCCATTAAACCAAGCATAGCTTGAACCGCTTGATTATTAATATCACCATTCGTTTGTGCTATAGCTTGATCGGTTAAGCTAAGCGCATCGCGCATACTGCCATCTGCAGCTTTTGCAATAACGCTAAGTGCATCGTTATCAAAGCGCAGTTGTTCTTGCGTCAAAACGTGTTGAAGCTGTGTTTTAATTTCACTTTGCGATAAGGCGTTTAAATTAAACTGTAAACATCGCGATAAAATAGTAACGGGTAACTTTTGGGGATCGGTGGTTGCGAGTAAAAATTTCACATGCTCTGGCGGTTCTTCAAGCGTTTTTAAAAGCGCATTAAAACTATGCTTTGAAAGCATGTGGACTTCATCTATTAGGTATACTTTGTAACGCCCGCGCGTAGGTGCGTATTGAACGTTATCAAGTATTTCACGCGTATCTTCTACTTTAGTACGAGAGGCAGCATCAATTTCTAGCAAGTCAATGTAGCGCCCTGCTTCAATATCTGTACAGCTGCTACATTGCCCACAAGGAGATGCCGAAATACCTTCGTCGCAATTTAAGCTTTTTGCAAAAATACGCGCAATAGTTGTTTTACCAACTCCTCGGGTTCCAGTGAATAAATACGCGTGATGCAGTCTATTTTGTGTAAGCGCATTAACAAGCGCTTGTTTAACATGAGACTGCCCAACCAATTCATGAAAGGTTTGTGGACGCCATTTTCTCGCTAGAACCTGATAACTCATCGATTATTCGCCTTCGAATTCAACCAACTTTAAGATTTTGATACCCATTTTTTCTATGCGTTGTTCGCCACCTAATTCAGGCAGTGATACAACAAATGCTGCATCAGTTGCTTCCCCACCAAGTTTATTTACAAGCTTAGCCGTGGCTTCAATTGTACCGCCTGTTGCAAGTAAATCATCAACTAACAACACTTTGTCACCGGGTACAATTGCATCAACATGAAGTTCTAGCGTGTCTTCACCGTATTCTAGTAGGTAATCTTGGCGAATAACTTCGCGCGGTAATTTGCCAGGCTTACGCACTGGAATAAAAGGAATACCTAAAGCATAAGATAAAGGTGCACCAAAAATAAAGCCACGTGATTCTGTGCCAATAATTTTTGTAAAACCTTGGTCTTTATATTCGGTTATAAATGCATCAATAGTAGCCTTGAACGCTTCAGGGTTGGCCATTAATGTAGTTACATCGCGAAACATAATGCCCGCTTTAGGATAATCAGCAATTGTTGCAATGCTGTTTTTAATAATTGCTGGTGTTACTTGAGTCATAAGTTTTACTGCTCAATGGTTGATATTACAAAGCAGGTGATTATAACCTTAAGTGAACTTTAATTGCGAGTTTGCTGTGACTTTAACGAAAATATTGAACAGTTATAGAGGATAGAAAAGCAAAGCATTAAGGCTGATGCTGACAACAGCCTTAAACTATAAATACGTTTTAGGTTAAGCTAGTGATCCAACCTAAAATTGCATTTAAACAACCAATACCTGCAAATACCGCTAGAAAAGCAATAAAATAAGTAGCGTTAAACGGATCTTTAAAATCTTTATCATCTGACATGGTACAACCTTTTATTAAGCACGATAAATAAGGCTGCCATGATAGACGATGTAAAAACATCAATAAAGGCCTTAATCTTGATTTTTTGTCACGATTACACCGCGTTCAATCAGCGCATTGAGTGTCACAAGCGCCCCTTGTGTTATTTGCTCTTCGTTAAACTGAGGAGCCTGCATAATCACCTGTTGGCAGAGGTTATCAAATGTAATGCCCTCAACGCTTTCAATGATAGAGAGTAATAAAGCCGTCATTGCATTAGTTGCTAAAAACTGTACTTCATCTTCTTCATCTCTATAAACAACAAAATAGTTAGGTACAGTCGATGGTTCTTTTGGCCGGACTTGGTCACTTATAGTTTGCACTGGATATTGGTAACTCAAATTTCTCGCTACGCTTGATAGAAATAATGGACTTTTAGTTAACGCTGTTTGTTGTAGTTTTCTCTCATTGGGGTCTTCGTTTGCTATTGAAACGTCAAGCTCTACCCATTCATAATGCGCAAGCTCTAACATAAAAGCAGGATCATAGTTTTTCATTTTATAACTACTGGACAAGTAATTAATAAACTCCCCTGCTATATCTAAAAAGTATGGTGATTGACAATTATATTCACTAAAAAACTGCCTAATCAATTTGTTCCATTGTTTGTCACTATAAAGCGTTTTTAACACTGGATAACCAGAAGAAATGAATCCCTCTATGTTATTAAAGAATAAGTCGCGATATATAGCCATGCGTCTATCTTCAATATCAGTTGGCTTTTTATTTTTTTTTGGTTCACGTATGTGCGCCATAAATTCATTTTGAACATCTATAAAACTCATAGCTGGATACTCATTACTGTCTGATTCGCGTTAACTTCAAGCTCGTTGTTTTGAAAGCTCAGGATTTAGATACTTTTGTTGCAACTGAATAATAATATCAAGCTCTTTAGTGAGTACATTTATCTCTGGAATATTAAAATCTCGCTCAAGAAGCGTTGGAAATACGCCATGTACCTTATAAGCTTTATCAAGTAACTCCCAAACTGGATCAATAACATCGGCGCCATGAGTATCGACTATCAAATCATTAGCCTCATTATAATGTCCCGCAACATGCCCATAGGCGATACGCTTTGTAGGTAAGCCGGCTAAGAAAGTATTTGCGTCATAACCATGGTTTATCGAATTAACATAAATATTATTTACATCAAGCAACAATTTACAATCTGCTTGCTCTAAAATTTCAGTAGTAAATTCAAGTTCAGATAACTCTTGGCCTGGCGCACCGTAGTAAGATACATTTTCCATCGCAACAGGTCGTTCAAGAATATCTTGAACTTGCTTAATTCGGGGGACAACGTGCGCTATTGCCTCTTCGGTAAAAGGGATGGGCATTAAATCATACATATGGCCTTGACCAGAGCAATAACTCAAATGCTCACTAAACATTTTAATGTTGTGCTGATCAAAAAAGACTTTTAGCGATTTAATAAATTCAATATCAAGCGGCTCTGGCGAACCTATTGATAAAGACAAACCATGACATACAAAATTATTAGCATCGGTTAATGTTTTAAACTGCTTTTTAAATCGGCCGCCCAGTTTTAACCAATTTTCAGGCGCAACTTCTAAAAAATCAATTTGCTTTGGAACGTGTTCTAATAACTCATCTAGCATTTCACGGCGCAAACCTAAGCCAACCATTCCAAATCCCGAACTGTGCATTTGTGTCATAACTGCCTCTACTATTAACAAAAAAGGGCCCGTGGCCCTTTAGCATAACTTAATTAAATTAAGAAATTAACGGCCACCACATT
>NZ_BADX01000157.1:0-42654 GCF_000241365.1 Pseudoalteromonas sp. BSi20480
CTTCTTTTTTGTTAGCTGAAATTAACTACTTCTTACGTCCACTTTAAGCTTTAATTTTTGCCCCGGTTGCAAGTACTTTTGACCTGCTAAATTATTCCATTTGATAATTTCGCTTACCGTTAAATTAAACTTAGACGCAATACGCGCAAGTGAATCGCCTCTTCGTACTTTGTACGTAATCGTGCGATTAGTGCTTTTTGGTACGCTGGTGGTTTTATTTTGTGATTTATACACTGTGAGCTTTTGGTTTAAGCGTAGCACAGCGCTTTTTTTAAGTTTATTCCACTTTGCCAATTCATCCATAGTCACATCGTATTCGCGGCTGATATCCCATAAGGTATCGCCACTTTTTACGGTATGCGAAAGCTTAGTGCGTGATGTTTTATTTGCAGCCATACGCATTTGCTTTGGTAAGTGCTCGCTATTTATTGCACCATCGGTTAACGGGACTAGTAGCTCTTGTCCAATGCGTATCGTATTTGAATCAAGCTTGTTCAAAGATCTAATTGCGCTGGTGCTAGTGGTAAACTTTTTAGCAATTACAGATAAGCTGTCGCCGCTTTTTACCACGTATCGTTGCCAGCGAAGCCTATTTTTAATATCAGTATTGGCAAGCTTTTCAGAAAATTGCTGCGCTTTATCAATAGGTAATAGCAAAGAGTGGGGGCCATTTGGATCTGTAGCCCAACGGTTAAACCCAGGGTTTAATCTGTAAAGCTCTGTTAATGTCATGTCGGCCATTTCGGCGGCAAGTGCTAGGTCTATTTGTGAGCCTACATCAACTACTTCTACTACTTGGGCGTTGATAATGGGTTTCCACGTTACATTAAATTCATCCGAACGTTTTAATAAGTCAGCTAGTGCCAATAGCTTTGGTACGTAAGCCGTGGTTTCTCTTGGTAAATCTAATGACCAAAAATCGGTGGGCAAATGCTTTTTACGATTTTTTTTAATTTGCGCGCATCAGGCGCCCTTCACCGGAGTTATAGGCGGCTATGGCATTGAGCCAATCACCTTCAAGTGTTTTGTGAAGATAAGATAAGTAATCTAGCGCTGCACGGGTTGATTGCACAATATCTCGGCGGCCGTCGTACCACCAGTTTTGTTTTAAATCAAAGCGCTCACCCGTTTGTGGCATAAATTGCCAAATACCCGATGCGGTTCTGTGAGAGTAGCCAAAGGGGTCAAAAGCGCTTTCTACAATAGGAAGGAGCGCAATTTCGATTGGCATCTCGCGTTTCTCTACTTCTTCAACAATAAAGTGAAGGTACGGCTCTGCACGCTTTGAAATACGGTCTAAATAACGTTGATGCTTCGCATAATAATTTCGCTCGGTCACAACCGGGCGGTTTTGAGGAACATTAATCGACAATTGGTAACGAATACGCTCCCATACATCGTCAAATACCGGCGCATCTTGTTCATCGCTATCTAGTTGTTGATATTGCGCGTTTACCATTAATGCATTGTTAATATCATTTGGGCTTGCACCTTCAAGCTTATTATTAGCTTGATTTGCGACCTGAGGGTCTGATTCTAAGGTAGTCAATGTTTGACAACCACTTAGCGCAAGCGCCAAGGTTATTATAAGAGGAGATTTATTCATAAATACCAATACATCGGGTAAAAAACTCGGCAAATGTTACCTTTAATAAACTAACATTACCACTTTATGACAATTACAGCAGTTAGTAGAAAGTGTTCATGTATTTCAAGTTAATGATTTAAAATAATAAACTTATATGCGCTAAAAATTATCTTTGAACTTTCTCAGAGCAGCAAAGTTATGCCAAGGTTCATTGTTTTTTGTAACCGAGATAAATTCTTTAGGTACTTCCTCTATGATGGTTGGAATGTCGCTGCGCATAAACGGGTTTATTTTAAGCTCTTGGCTTATAGTGGTTGGCAGTGAAATTTTATCTTCTTTCCTTAACTCATCTACCAGCTCACTGTGTGCAAGTAACGATGGATTACGAGGCTCAACGGCTTTAGCAAAAGTTAAATTAGCTTGTGTATATTCGTGGGTGCAAAACACTTTACACCCTGCTGGTAGCGTTTTTAATTTGTTTAGAGAATGCCACATTTGTTCACTAGTACCTTCAAATAAACGTCCACAGCCACCACTGAATAATGTATCACCAGTAAATGCCATGTTGTCATTTACAAAACAAATGTGATCAAGTGTATGCCCTGGAGTTGTGAGCACTTTAAAGTTGATGCCTAAAACATCAATACTATCGCTCTCAACCAATGGATGCGTCACTCCTTTAAAGGGGCTATTTTTAGGTCCATAAACTTTTATTGTTGGGTCATCTTTTACTAGCTGCGCAACACCATCGGTATGATCATAATGATGATGGGTAATTAAAATGCCACCCAGTGTTAAGTTTTCTGCTGCGAGATGAGCTAGCACAGGCTCAGCCTGCCCAGGGTCAACGACCCATGCTTTAGCGTTGCCTTCAGTGGTTAAACACCAAATGTAATTATCTGAAAAGGCTTTAATTGCTTTGACTTGCACCATGTTAAATTGCTCTATAAAGTGACACTTAACGCATAGTATAACGAGCTCATAAAATGAAACCAGCCCTTAGTTTTCAAGAAGGACCCAAACCACTGTCGTGGCAGCAGTTCCCTCACGGGGATTATTTGCAAGCTGATATTGAACGTAAAATGCAATATTGGCTACCACGCATGTTTGGTTACCATATGCTTAAGTTAGGTAACTTAAGCGGTGAGTTAAATACAAGTTTAAGTACTATTAAGCACCAGGTGTGTGTCGCTGAGCCCGGACCATATACAGGGGTAGTGGCAGATATAGATGAATTACCTTTTTACGAACATAGTGTTGACGCGTGTATTTTAAGCCATTGTTTAGAGTACCACTCTGACCCACATCACATTTTACGCGAAGCTCATCGAACACTCATACCTGGCGGCTACGTTTTAATTACCGGGTTTAATCCGCTGAGCTTGTGTGGGTTGGCTCAAATGTTGCCGTTTAGCGGGCAAAAATTACCGTGGACAGGACGATTTTTTACCCCAGCAAGGGTAAAGGATTGGCTGAATTTATTGGGTTTTGAAATTGTAAGTGACGAGCGGTTTATTTACTCATCACTTGCTAGGGGAAACAGGTTATCACGGTTTGAATTTTGGCGAGCATTTGCCAAGCAGTATTTAAAACCTATGGGTAGTGTTTATATGCTGGTGGCTCGAAAACGCGTTGCGCCCCTTACACCTATAAAGCCTAAGTGGCACGCACGGCCACAATTTGTGCCTGTTAAAGGAGCGGGGCTTAGGCAAACTTCAAAGCAGCATTACAAAACGTGCGACCAAAAAAATGACAACCATTAGTATCAAGTAAATTAAGGCTGGTAGCCCACATCTTCGAGTAAATCTGTGCTGCCAGCTGCATCACGAGCTAAATCGTCGACAATTTCGTTGTACTTATGGCCGCTATGACCTTTAACCCACTTCCAATTTACTGTGTGTTTGCTGCAAGCTGCATCTAGGCGTTTCCATAAGTCCACATTTTTAACTGGCTTTTTAGCTGACGTTATCCAGCCGCGTTTTTTCCAGTTTGAAATCCATGACTCGATACCTTGTTTTACGTATTGACTATCGGTAGTAAGGTTTACAACACAAGCACGGTTAAGTGATTCAAGTGCCACTATAGCCGCAAGCATTTCCATGCGATTGTTTGTAGTGAGCTTATAGCCTTGGCTTAATTTTTTTTCATGGGCGTCATAAATCATAAAAATACCATAACCACCGGGGCCTGGATTACCTAAACATGAGCCATCGGTGTAAATCTCTACGGTTTTTTGCACTGTTTTACCTTGATCTTATGTACAATAAAGTGATTATAGAAAGATACCAGAGTCAGGCTTAATTCGATATGGCACGCAGACAAATAGTTTTAGATACAGAAACAACCGGCATCGACCCTAAACAAGGGCACAGAATTATAGAGATTGGTTGTGTAGAGTTAGTAAATCGTCGTTTAACGGGTAATAACTTTCATGTTTATATTAATCCGCAACGTAGCATAGAAGAAGAAGCGATTGATGTTCACGGTATTACCAATGAGTTTTTACGCGACAAACCGCTTTACCGCGATATTGCACAAGAGTTTTTTGATTATATAAAAGGTGCTGAACTTGTAATTCATAATGCCCCGTTCGATGTGGGCCACATGGATAATGAATTTGCATTGCTTAATCAAGGTTTTCCAAATACGCATGATTACTGTCAAGTTCTCGACACGCTTAAAATGGCGCGTGACTTGCATCCAGGACAAAAGAATAACCTTGATGCGTTATGCCGACGTTACGACATAGATAACGCTAAACGTACCTTGCACGGGGCGTTACTGGATTCTGAAATTTTAGCTGATGTTTATCTTGCCATGACAGGCGGACAAACAAAGCTAAACTTAAATCAAAATAAAGATGATGGTAGTGAGCAACAGCAAGGCGGCATAAGACGTTTAAACAGTGAAAGAGCGCCATTGGTAGTATTACGCGCTACAGATGAAGAGCAAAGCGCACACGAAGCCAGATTGGATCTTGTAAATAAAGAAGGCGGCCAATGCCTATGGCGCGCTGAATAAGGCCTTATAATGAGAATAATGTATTTTGTAACCGTGTTATGTGCACTCAGTTTGTTATCAGGTAACGCATATAGCGCAGAGCAAGTTGAAGTTTTAAAACGGGATGGCCTACAAAATGAAATCCCCTTACTCGACAACCGCTTTCGGATTGACAGCCAAATAGACGAAATCACATTACTCTTTTTCAGAAAACCAGGGACACCTGCCGTTATTTTAGTTAGGCCTGATGGTAGTAAGTATTTTGCTACCAACGCAGTTAGGGATACTAATATTGAATGGTTTGACGAACTTAGCTATGACCTTGTCACCATAAAAAAACCAATGCCAGGTCCTTGGCAAGTTATAGGGAGTATTTTACCAGATAGCAGAATTGTTGTACTGGGTGAAATATCACTACAGGCAGAGCCATTACCTCCCATGCTTTTTAGAGGCGAAACGATAAAAGTAACTGGCCAAATTTTAAATGACGGTGAACCGATTAACGCTAATCTATTTAGAGATGTGGTTAGTCTTAATGTTGACTTTGTAAGTACGAATAACGATAGCTTTGCAAACTTTGGCGCAGGTACACAAGAAGTCGCCGAATTTAAAGACGACGGGCGTGGATTTGATGAACGTCCAAAAGACGGTGTATTTACCGGTGAGTTTAAACTTGTGTTCCCTGAAGGTGAGTGGACCCCAGAACTTTACATTTCTACTCCTTTACTGCAACGCAGAATCGTGCAAGACACCATTATTGTTCACGAACCCCCCTTTGGCTTTAATATCGCGCTTGCAGATGAAAATATTGATGAACACGTATTAACGATCACAACAGACAACAAAATAGTTAAACCAGAGACCGTTATTTTTCAGGGTAAGATTTATTACCCTAACAACGAAGAGCAAATGTTTACTATAAACGCTGCGCCAGGTGAGACAAGAGAGTTAATAATTAAAAACTATGACTGGGGGCGCTACAGTGTAGAACTCTCTGTATTTGGTACTAATAACAACGGCCGTGAATTTATGGCCACTTTACCAACCTATAAATTTGAAATAGCCCGGCCAATAGAAGCGGTACCAGAAGTTGACCCTGCAACAATAGTTGAAGCCGAGCAAGCCACCCCCATTGAGCCGGAAGAAGAAAAAATGGCCACATCCACCATTGTGGGCTTAATAATTGGCGGTAATATTTTAATTATACTGCTTGGCTGGTTAGCTATTCGAATATTTGTGCAAAAAAAACCGATTAAAATTAAACTATCGTTACCTTTTTTAAATAAAAAGAAACACGCGAATCAAGATGCGGACGACACAGAAAAAAATCAAGTAGACAAAAATGGTTCAAAAAATGACAAATTAGGTGAAATTTTAAACCTTTCGATGTCAGATGACTAAAAAACCTGTAAAAAAACAAAAAAGCCCTTGACGAAATAGGGGCTGGTTCGTATTATTCACGCCGCTGTCAGGGAGACCTAAACAGCAACGAAAATGCGGAGTGGTAGTTCAGTTGGTTAGAATACCGGCCTGTCACGCCGGGGGTCGCGGGTTCGAGTCCCGTCCACTCCGCCACTTGTTATTCACTCAATAACAAGGTTTTAAAGATTAATTTTCTTATCATCAAATCATTTATAAATTTTATAATCACCGATACTTATCAAACTATTAAATAAAAATTAATAAATAATCACTTTTATTTATTTTTTGTATCTTAAATAATACTTTTAAATATAAACATGTATTTGCCTTAAATAGGCTTATAACGCCACTGTTGATGCTATTTTTCGTTATCAGATAAAATCCTCTATTTAATTTTTTTACCGCCAAAAAATTGCCTCAGAGCTAATTAAGTTGTTTTATACCAATCCGCAATAATACTTAATCATTTAGCGGGGCTAAACGTGTCGGTACCTGCGTTAAAAAATTCTCATTTAGAACAATTAAATAGTGAATTTTTTACCTAGCTATTAACACGTTTTCCCAGCCTCAAAATAGCTCATTTAATTAAGCGAGTTGGTATTAGTTTATTTATAAAAATGAGTAAGTACTTTTAGCTAACGCAGTAATCAAATCAATAAGTTTGCCTCTTTACTTTGTAGGCTTATAATAAAACCTTAGTTTATAAGGATATTTTATGATTGAAGTTATTGGTTTAAATAAGCAATTTTCCAACAATGTAGTTTTTAAAAATTATAACCAGGTTTTTCAGATCAAAAACTCTGCATAGAAGCACCTAATGGCCACGGTAAAACCACCTTACTTATGATGCTAGCGGGGCTTGATAAACCGCAAAGTGGCTCACTTTTGTTTGCGGGGAGGGAGTTGAATGAGCCCACAAAAACAGTGGCCATAGCCAGTGACCGTATTACGTTACCTGATTTTTTAACAGCCCATCAAATTATTGACTTGTCTGTTAGTGCTGTCGACTGCCCGTGGCCACATGAGCTGGTTAAAGGGTTTAGCTTTACAGCATTTTTAAATACGTGTTTTGATGCTTTGTCCTCGGGTAACCAAAAAAAGTGTCAGCTAATATTAGCGCTAATGCGAAAGTCACCGTATTTACTACTTGATGAGCCAAGTGCTGCGCTTGATCAAACAAGCATTGAGCACCTTTTACAATTACTCGATGTGTATTTAAATGATAAGCCTAATGGGCAAATTATTATTACTTGCCATGAGCCGGCTGTATTTATTGAGCATGGCTTTAAGTGTGTTTCGCTATGAGTTTCGCGAGCGTGAAAGGTAAGCTTGAGCAGTATCGTGCATTTATGAGTTATCGGTACCTAGCATACACGTTTGAGCTTAAGCAGCTGCTACTGCAGTTAAAAAGCTTTGGTTTGATATTTTTAGTGGTGTTGGGTTCATCTATTTTAGGCTTGGTGTTGTTGCTCTTTTTGGGCCTAGGGAAATTATAGATAGTACAGATGCACCTGCATATGGTGCCCAAATAGCCTTGTTTTATTTGTTATTGCAAAGTGTGATGTTAAGCGCGATTAAGTCGGCAATTAAAAATAGCAAGCAACGGCTATTTCAACACACAATAGCTTGTCCTAGCTGGCTGAACATAGCAGATATTAAATTATTACTTATTAGTAATGGCTGGCTTATAACGAGTCTGTTGATAGCGCTTGATTTAACTTGGGCTCAGTGGATAAAAGTACCGCATTTTTTTGTTTTTATGTTTATACAGTTAGGTTTAGGCATTGTTTGTTTATACAAACCTAGCGCGCTCGTTTATGGATTTACTTTAAGTACTTTATTTTTGTTTACTCCTTTTGAGTTATCGCCGCTAATTTATCATTTGGGTTTTGCAATTATCTTTCTTTTAAGCGCATCTATACCTGTCATTAATATAAATGGAATGACGAGTGTTCGGTCTTTATTTAGCTTTTGGTTTTGTTACTTCATAAACCATAGTTGGACATTAGTATGGCGTATATCGTTGCTTTTGTGTGTATTTATGGCATCTGCTGAGTTATTAGAAAAGCGGCCAGATCTTGTGAATATAATAGCCGGTGTGGCGGTTGCTTTTATTGTACTTTTTAGCAGCTCATTACAATTTGATTGTACTAAAGTTCATGGACAACATCGGTTGTTTTTTAAAATGAATCAAAAGGCGCGAGCGTTTTATATTAGCCAGTTTATGCCCAGTATGCTTTTGTTTTTAGGAGCCTTTATAGCCTATAGCATTACGTTTGATAGATTAAACAGCACTTTGCTAAGCCTGGGGTTTGTGTGGTGTTTATTGCAGGTTTATTTTGCACAAAAAAAACCAGCGCATTATGCGCTGGTTTGGATTATTTCTAACGTTGGGTTGCTTGCTTTACTAAACTAGTTAAGCGGCATCCACTTTTGTAATAACGCTATCACGCGCTGCTTTACCTGCAAGCAAATCAGCAGGGTCAAAATCGTCTACGTTGATTACGTCTAAACGAGCTTGCTCTACAGCAGCTAGCTTATCGGCCTCAGCTTGGCTTAAAATACCTGCTTCAAGACCCATTTGCGCTACTTTATCAAGTTGGAAGAACGGTAGTTTAACACCTTTCTCTTTACATACTCTTTCAAATAGCGGCTCTACTTCTAGTACGTCTTTAAGCGTTTGCTCCTGACGACCTACAAGGTTAAGAGGCTCATTTGTTAAGTATACATAACTTGCTAAACGGTTACGTGTTTCGCTAGGAACTTGTAAGATTTGAGCTAGTTTATGCTCTAACTTATCTGTCGGTTTACGTACCGGACGGCCAAACGGGAACAATAACACTTTTAATACGCCACGAAGTGGTGCAGAAGGCATA
Source organism: Pseudoalteromonas sp. BSi20480 (assembly GCF_000241365.1). Classification (NCBI taxonomy): domain Bacteria; kingdom Pseudomonadati; phylum Pseudomonadota; class Gammaproteobacteria; order Alteromonadales; family Pseudoalteromonadaceae; genus Pseudoalteromonas; species Pseudoalteromonas sp. BSi20480. Next base: position 8,887 of record NZ_BADX01000157.1, read on the forward strand.
TTGTTAATTAAGTCAGCAAGAGCACGTTGACAGTGGTAAAGGTGATCCTGACAGCTCCATTGAACAAGCGCAAAATCTTCTTTTTTACGGCCTTCGTCGTTGTAACGCTTAAGCGTTGCAGATACTAAGTAAAGGTAGCTAAGTAAGTCACCTAAACGTGCAGAAATACGCTCTTTACGTTTAAGAGAGCCGCCAAATACAGCCATGCTAATATCTGACATAAGTGCTAAAGAAGCACTAAAGCGCGACGCTATACGGTAAAACTCAGCTGTTTCGTCATGGTAAGGCACACTTGTAAAGCGAGCACCTGTAAGGGCTAGCCATTTAGTACGCACTAGGTTTGACATAGTAAAGCCTATGTGACCCATTAGCGCTTTATCAAATACGTTAAGCGCTTCTTCGCGGTCTTCAATTTCGCACGCACCTAGCTCGGTTAGTACAAACGGATGACAGCGAATCGCACCCTGGCCGTATATGATCATATTACGGGTCAGGATGTTTGCACCTTCAACGGTTATGGCAATAGGTGCACCTTGGTAGCCACGACCTAAATAGTTATTTGGACCAAGCATGATCCCTTTACCGCCAAGAACGTCCATTGCATGGATTGTTGCATCGCGCATTTGTTCGGTTAAGTGATATTTAATAATCGCTGATACAACAGATGGTTTTTCACCTAAATCAACCGCACCAGTCGACATACTTACTGCAGCATCTGAGCTGTATGCGTAACCGGCAAGTTTAGCCATTGATTCTTCAACACCTTCCATTTTACCAATAGGTAAACGGAATTGACGACGAATACGGCTGTATGCACCCGTAGCGGTTGCAATCATTTTAATGCCGCCGGCAGAGTTAGACGGTAATGTAATTGCACGGCCTACCGATAAACACTCAACTAGCATGCGCCAGCCTTGGCCAGCCATATCTGGCCCACCAATAATGTAATCAAGAGGTACAAAAATGTCTTTACCGCGAGTAGGACCATTTTGGAATGGTACGTTAAGCGGGAAGTGACGACGACCAATTTCTACTCCAGGAGTATCTGTTGGGATCAATGCACAGGTAATACCTGGCTCTTTTACATCACTTAATAAGCCATCTGGATCTTGTAATTTAAATGCAAGACCAAGCACCGTTGCCACAGGCGCAAGCGTGATATAGCGCTTGTTCCACGTTAGGCTTATACCTACAACTTCTTCACCGTTCCATTGTCCTTTACATACAACACCGTAATCAGGGATTGAACTTGCGTCAGAGCCAGCTTCTGGTGATGTTAATGCAAAACATGGAATTTCTTGGCCGCTAGCTAAGCGCGGTAAGTAATGGTCTTTTTGCTCTTTTGTACCATAGTGTTGTAATAATTCACCTGGACCTAACGAGTTTGGAACACCAACAATTGACGAAAGTAATGTTGATTTACTCGTTAGTTTTTGAAGTACACAAGACTGAGCAAACGCAGAAAACTCTAAACCGCCGTATTCTTTTTTAATGATCATGGCAAAGAATTTATTGTCTTTAAGGTATTGCCATACATCTTGCGGTAAATCAGTTAGCTCGTGTGTTGCTTCCCAATCATCTAGCATGCTACATACTACTTCAACAGGGCCATCTATAAAGGCTTGCTCTTCAATAGTAAGTTTAGGCACAGGGTATTGGTGTAGCTTTTTCCAATCAGGGTTACCGCAAAATAAATCAGCTTCCCACCAAGTTGTACCCGCATCGATAGCTGACTTTTCAGTGTCAGACATGCTCGGTGTTACTTTTTTGAATACCGTAAAGATAGGTTTGATGATGTATTGCTGGCGAATACCAGTAACTGAAAGAGGCACTGCGATGATCAAAAAGATCAACCAGCTAATTAAACCAAAAGCACCTGCGAAGGTACCGATTAATAATGTTGCAGCAGAAACACCAAGTGCTGTGTTCCAACTCGCTCTGTGGTAAATCGCAGTGCACAGCAGCACGATTAAACCGAGTGTAAATATGAGTGTCATTTTAATTCCTTAATAGAGGTCAGACCACCTCATTTAGAGTAGCGCTAGTCAGCTCAAGTTTCAAGTAAATTAGCGTGTAAAATTATAGTAAAAAGTCAGAAGTTTTGCTTTACAAAATACCTTTTAAGGGGACGGATAGTGCTTTTTTCCATACACATTATGTTTTTTATTAATTCAGAGCGTTAAAAATTTATAATTCAGGTAGCCATAATGATTTTTTTAAGTAAATATGCAACTAATTTAGAAAATTTTTTTTGTAAAATGTACTGCTATTTATCCGTACTTTTTAAGGGCTTTTTTATAAATGTGTGAATTACTTGGTATGTCTGCCAATGTGCCTACTGATATATGTTTCAGTTTTGCAGGTCTATTAGAGCGTGGTGGTAATACGGGGCCACACAAAGATGGATGGGGCATTACGTTTTATGAGGGAAAAGGGTGTCGAACTTTTAAAGACCCAGAACCAAGCTACCAATCAGAAATTGCTAAGCTTGTTAAAGCCTATCCTATAAAAAGTGTGTCGGTTATTAGCCATATACGTCAAGGTAATCGCGGGCGAGTATGCCTTGAAAATACCCACCCGTTTACGCGTGAGCTGTGGGGGCGAGAAATAACCTATGCACACAATGGGCAGCTTTCAAACTATCACGATTTAAAACCCGAATATTATCGTCCAGTGGGTAACACTGACAGTGAACTCGCTTTTTGTTGGTTGCTTGATAAAATTCGTGAAAAATACCCTAAACGACCATCTAATATGGCGTCTGTTTTTAGATACGCTGCCAAGCTTTCTCACACGCTGCGTGAAAAGGGCGTATTTAATATGCTCTTGACCGATGGTGTATTTGTTTTAGCGTACTGCACTAATAACTTACATTACATAACGCGCCGTGCGCCTTTTGGTAAAGCTACATTAATAGATGCAGATATGGTTGTTGATTTTCAAAAAGAGACAACCCCAAACGATGTGGTAACTGTCATTGCAACAAGGCCGCTCACTAATGACGAGCGTTGGCAAAAAATGGAGCCAGGCGAGTTTTCGTTATTTAAAATGGGTGAGCTTATATAGTTCACCCATTTTGCAAATAAATCGTTAGCTAGTTAGCTTGAAGGTTTTTAGTGTGCTCAGCTGTTGCGGTTGGTGCAGTCACAGTAAAGGAGTTCATTTGAACTTCAAACTGCTCAGTCCCTTTTTCACCTTTCCACATGCGCACAAGCATGTAATCCATTTCAGGTGCAAACCAAGCGAGGGCTTGTCGCTTGTCGGTATCGTATAAACGTTTTACTTTAATTGCCTCTATGTTACCTATAGGCAAAGAAATCATCTCTGTGCCTACCACTTCAAAGTTATAATCCCGACGGTTACCTTTTTTATCAACAAGCGGAAACGAGAAGTTGGTTTCGCCTTTCTTTAACCCTTCACGAACCTGAACTTGATACGAAATGGCATCTTGAAAATCATCAGTCCACTCGCATTTTAGCGGGTACTCACTGTTACTGCTGGTAACAATTTCATTCTCTTTGTCAAAATCAATTTTATAGTTTTTATCGGGACCTGTTCCTTTACGTAGCATTGAATAATGATCAGGAGAGACCTTACCGTCTTTAAACGTAAATTTAGAGGTTTCTTTACGCGAGTCAGAAAAAATCATCCACTCAATGTCACTGTGGTAGGTTAATTCATAATTTTCATCATCAAGCTTTTTAAGAGAACGAACTGCCGTGCCGTGATTGCTGCCTTTACGCAAAATATCATACTTGGCTTCGTATTGAGTCAATTCGCCTGCAATAAGGCTTGTTGGAAGTAAAGCGCCCGCAAATAGCATTAGGGCGCTTATTTTTTTATTGTGGGTAGTGCGCGCCGTGTGCAGGAAGTTGTTTTTTGTCAAGAACCGCATAATCTGCTTCCATAGTAAGTCTTTGTTCACTGAACCATTTGACCACCAAAGGATAAATTATATGCTCTTGTTCGTGCACGCGTTTTGCTAATTTGTCTGCTGTATCATCCTTGAGTACAGGTATTTGCGCTTGAAGAATGACCGGACCACCGTCTAATTCTTCAGTTACAAAGTGAACACTTACGCCATGAACATCGTCTTTTGCATCAATTGCTCTTTGGTGGGTATTCAGCCCCTGGTACTTAGGCAACAAAGATGGATGAATGTTCAACATTTTTCCAATATATTTTTGCACTAAGCTAGGTGTAAGAATACGCATAAACCCAGCTAATACAACTAGATTTGGTTCAAAAGAGTCAATAACGTTCATTAACTGCGCGTCGTAGGCCTCGCGCGAGTCAAAATCTTTATGACTAAGAACTTGCGTTGTAATGCCTGCATTTTTAGCACGCTCTAGGCCATACGCGTCTGCTTTATTACTAATAACAGCCGCAATATGTCCGTTTATCTCGCCACGTTCACAGGCATCTATAATGGCTTGTAAATTAGAGCCACTGCCTGAAATTAAAACTACTAGACGAGTGGGTGCCATTACTTAGCACCACCTACAATGTCTACTTGCTCTTCGCCTGGAGCCGCATCTTGGATTTCGCCAAGGTGCCAAGCGTTTTCACCTAAATCTTTAAGCAAAGTTAAGCTTTGCTCAAGTTTATCGGCAGGAACAACCAACACCATGCCTACGCCACAGTTAAATGTGCGGTACATTTCATGCGTGGTAATATTACCGTTTTCTTGTAACCAGTTAAAAACGCTTGGCCATTGCCAGCTATCACCTTTAACCACTGCCTTAGCAGATGCAGGTAATACGCGAGGGATATTTTCCCAAAAGCCACCACCCGTAATGTGCGAAAGGGCATGTACGTCAACGTGTTTAAATAACTCAAGTAAAGTTTTTACGTAAATACGTGTAGGCTCTAATAAATGCTCGCCTAATGTTTTACCGTCAATTACTTGATTAGTGTCGGCGTTTGATACTTCAAGTACTTTGCGAATTAAAGAAAAACCGTTTGAGTGAGGGCCGCTAGATGCAAGTGCAATAAGTTGATCGCCTGCTGCTACTTTAGTGCCATCAATAATTTTAGATTTTTCTACTACACCGGTACAAAAGCCTGCCATGTCGTAGTCTTCACCATCATACATACCTGGCATTTCTGCTGTTTCGCCACCAATTAGGGCACAACCAGAAATTTCACACCCTTTACCAATACCGGTTACTACGTCAGCTGCTGTGTCTATGTCTAGTTTACCCGTTGCATAGTAATCTAGAAAAAACAGGGGTTCAGCGCCTTGTACTATTAAATCGTTTACACACATTGCAACTAAATCAATACCAACAGTGTCGTGCTTTTTTAAGTCGATAGCTAAACGAAGTTTAGTACCAACACCATCAGTACCAGCAACTAATACAGGTTGCTTGTAACCTTCAGGAATTTCGCAAAGTGCGCCAAAACCACCAATTCCGCCCATCACTTCCGGACGACGAGTTTTTTTAACTACGCCTTTAATACGCTCAACAAGTGCATTACCAGCGTCGATATCTACGCCCGCGTCTTTGTAGCTTAGAGACTGTTTTTGTTCGCTCACAGGTTTTCCTCAAAATAGTTGTTTTGGGTTGCTTAGAAACGCGCATATTTTACAACAATTGCATCTGCGCGGCTAGCGCAAATATAGCTTTGAAATAATTAACAAGGACACTTGTCCGCTAGTTGCTGTATTAGTAAACAAAAAAGCGCCCAACGGCGCTTTTTAATAATAAAATAAAACTCAATATCGCAATTAGGCTTTAGCTGTAAGTATTGCTCTGAGTGGGGCAGGGTAACCTTCAATGGTTTTACTTGTATCGTTTGGGTCTAAAAAGTCAACTAACGATTCATTTTCCATCCAATCAGTTTTACGTTGCTCTTTAAGCGTGGTAATTGCGCAATCTTTAATTTGCACATCTTTAAAGCCAACGCGCTCCATCCACAGTTTTAATGCAGCAGTACTTGGAATAAACCATACATTGCGCATTTTAGCGTAGCGATCAGTTGGTACAAGTACCGTGTTTTCGTCGCCTTCAATTACTAGCGTTTCTAGCACCAATTCGCCACCCGGGCGAAGCTGCGCTTTTAATTGCGCTAAAAAGTCGATAGGCGAGCGACGGTGATATAGCACCCCCATCGAAAACACCGTATCAAAAGCTTTAAGCTCTGGTAGGGCTTCTACACCTAGGGGTAACAAATGTACGTTTTCGTCTGGGTTATAGTGTTTAATAGCCTGAAACTGACATAAAAATAAGTCAGACGGGTCAATACCCACTACAAACTCGGCGCCTTCTCCGCGCATGCGCCACAAGTGATATCCCGAGCCACAACCAATATCTAACACGGTACGGCCTTTTAATGGCTCAATATGTGGAAGGAGCCTGTCCCATTTCCAATCGCTGCGCCATTCGGTGTTTATTTCAATACCATGCACATTAAATGGGCCTTTACGCCAAGGCATCATGCGTTTTAATAAATGTGTAGTTTGCTTTTGCTCGCCTTCGCTCATCTCCCCTTTTGCGCCAATTTCTACTTTAGTGGCTATATCAACGTGAGTTGTTTTTACCACAGGCAAATTTTTAAGTACTTTTTGCCATTTTGGTAAATCACCATGGCTTGCCTCTAGCTGCCAATGTTTTAATTGAGCGGGTAGGGTTTCTAACCAGTGGCTAAGTGGGCTTTGTGCAATAGCTGCGTAAAATTGATTAAACCATTGAGACATAAATTACTCTTTATTATTTAATTGCTACCATTGAGCAAAAATTAAAACATTGGTACCACACTTGTGTTTGGCTAAAGCCAATATCATCTAGCCTGTTAAGGTGCGTGCTGAGTGTATCGGGGCGCATTACGTTTTCTATTGCGGTACGTTTTTGACTTATTTCAAGCTCAGAGTAGCCATTATGACGTTTAAAGTCGTGATGCAAATCAATCAATAAATTATCGCATTGCTCGTTTTCGGCTTTAATTTTTTCGCTTAGTAGTAACACACCGCCAGGCTTTAAATTAGCGTATATTTTTTCAATAACAGCTTGGCGCTGCGCATGGGGTATAAACTGCAGTGTAAAGTTCATTGCCACAACCGATGCGTTTTTGATATCAAGCACGTTAATATCCCCTAAAGTAACTGTTACAGGTACCTCAGATTTAAAACCTTGTAAATGCAGTTTGCAACGCTCAACCATGGCTTGTGAGTTGTCTACTGCAATAATATGGCAATTATCGGTACGAATATTGCGACGCATACTCAGCGTTACTGCACCAAGCGAGCAGCCTAAGTCGTAAAGGTTTGAATTACTTTGTGCGTATTGGCCCGCTAATTTACCCATCGTGCTTACTATGGTGGCATAGCCAGGCACAGAGCGCTGAATCATATCGGGGAATACTTCAACCACATTTTGGTCAAAGCTAAAATCTTTTACTTGTTGCTCAGAGGCGTAAATACTGTCTTTTATGGTCACGAAGGCAGTCTCTTTAAAAATAATAGGGTTATTTTAACATTTTATACTGGATAGTCAGTGATAAATTCAGTAGGTTGGCTAGAATTATGAATAATAAGTACAAAAGAGAACGTTAAATGAGTAAAAGTAAAGTTATTAGCACCGACGATATACTAGCAACACTTTGTCACTCAGTGACAGGGGTACTTTCATCAGCAAGTGGTAACGAAATAAGTTACTCAGCCATGGTGCAAAAAATAACACGCACCTGCATGCGACCAGATATTGGTTGCTTTGTATTATTTGATGGCGGATTTACAGGGCTTGTTGTCACCAACTTCACATCGCAAGCGGCAATGGAAATATACGGCGACTACATGCGCAACATGGGTATGCCAGAAGAAGAAATTGCACACAGTCACTTGTCAGACGATGTTTCAAACGTAATGGGCGAGTTAATGAACCAGATAGTAGGTGACTTTACTTCTAAGGTTCGCGAACAACTTCATACCTCTATTACGCAAAATCAGCCAAAAATGATGGCAATTAATAAACAAGTGCAAATTTCGGTTGATACCACAATGGATCGCCCGCAAGCACGCCGCGTAACGTTTACTACCCGCAATCAAAATATTTTTTACCTAGAACTGGCAATGGATAAAACTGAGTTTATTAAACTACACGATTTTGACATTATTGAAGCCATTGACCCAGACGACATTATCGAAAACGAAGCTAAGCAAAAAGCTGAGAAAGCGCAGGCAAAAAAAGAGCCCGCGCAAGACGATGCAGATGACGACTTTATGGCTGAACTAGGGCTGTAACCTCCAAAGTTGACAGTTTATAGCTATAAGCTGAAAAGTTATTCAAAAAACGCGATTTAATATCGCGTTTTTATTTATGAATACTTTGATAATAGATTAAGTTGTATTTATATTTTAGGCTAACGGCTAACGGCTAACCGCTCATGTATACGGGTTCTCTCCCATCGCTACCACCACACAAAATATCCTTAAATCTAACTCTAGCTGGTGGTATTGCGGCTCCATATGGCAGCACAGTTTATAAAAGCCTTTATTGTGATCTTTTTCCTTAAAATGGGCGAGTTCGTGCACAACCAACGCTTTTAATAAAGGCTCGGGGGCGCGCAATAAATCGCTGTTTATGGCTAAATCGTGTTTACGGGTTTTGCCTTGCATACGATAGGTGTGCGTACCCAATGCGTTGGTAACCATATCGCCTTGTTTTTTAAACGCCGCACGGCCAAATGGTGGAGCGTTTTTTAAATACTGTTTTTTTAAATCAGTGGCGTAGCTATAAAGTAGTTTATCGGTGGTTATGGTGTGCGCTTGCGGGTACTTTTTAAGTAAGTAGTCACAAACCTTGTTGTTACTAATTAGGCTTAATACTTGCTCAACAATATTTGTAGGGTAGCCTGTAAAGTAACGGGCGTATTCACTCATTTTTATGTCTCTATATTCTTGTTTTATTTTTAAAAAAGGGCATGTTGCTGCGCTTCTTTCTCGCCGCTAAACGGATTGAGTACACTATGGTTATACCCAAGATCTTTACAAAATTGGCGTGCAAGTAATGGCGACTCACGATTATCAGCAGTATGAAAAAACACGTAAGGGGATTTACCCTCATCAAGCCATTGTTTTACTTTACTAAGCCACGGCTTGTAAAAGGTTTGGTAGTCGTTTTGTAAATCTGCAATCACAAACCGTGCTATAGGCTCTGACCCCGTGGCAATTGCATGCACCGGCAAGTGAGGCTTTTTTTGCTGCGCATCTATTAACGCTTCGGTGGTTGGCTTTACTGCAAAAAGCGCTCGCGTATCCATTGAAATACGATTTATGTTGTTTGCCATTAATAACTGATTAAGCGCTATTTCGGCTTCACCTTTTTTAAAAAACTCAGTATGGCGTACTTCTACACCATAGGTAAGCTCTTTAGGCAGTAAGCTAATAAAGTGTACCAATTTGGATAAATCATTTGGGCCAAATGCTTTGGGTAATTGCAGCATTATTTGCCCTGTTTTTTCAAGCAAAGGGGCAAATAGAGTTAGCCAATCGGTAAGTTCTTTTTGCACATTGGTCAGCTGTAGCTCGTGGCTAAAACGACGATGAAATTTAAAGGTAAATTTAAAATCGTCAGGTACGCTTTGTGCCCAGCGCAAAGCAGTACTAGGTGATGGGTCGGCGTAAAAACTGGTGTTACCTTCTACCGAATTAAAATGCTGCGCGTATTGGCTTAGCATGTCGGCGTTTTTACATTGGCTTGAAAATAAATTGCCCTTCCATGCAGTGCTAGACCACTGAGGGCATCCAATATATAACATAAAAAATAGCTGATAAATTACATCGTGCCGCCAGTGTAGCAAATACCAACAGTGCCTGCTTTAAATTAACACCAACACACTAAACACGCCTAGCATCTTCAACCTACTTGGGTATAATGCAGGGCTTAATTTGAATATTCTTAGATTGCTTACGGCTTTATTTGAAGTGTGGTGGCTCTTTTTTAAATTATGCGCCTATAAAAACAAATAATTTTTACCGTTGAAGCCTTTTATCTGACAGGAAAACTATGCGCTCTATATACTGCGGACAGCTAAATAAAACTCACGTAGATCAAGAAGTTGAACTATGTGGCTGGATCAACAAACGACGTGACCTTGGTGGACTTATCTTTGTCGATTTACGCGATAGAGAAGGTTTAGTACAAGTTGTATTCGATCCAGAAGTTGAAGGACTAATGGATACAGCGAACAAGCTTCGTCAAGAATTTTGTGTTCAGTTAAAAGGGGTTGTACGTGCTCGCCCAGAAAGCCAAGTAAATAAAGACATGGCAACTGGCGAAGTAGAAATTTTAGGCACCGAGCTTACAATTATTAACCGTTCAGAGCCATTGCCGCTTGATTTTAACCAAACAAACTCTGAAGAGCGCCGCTTAAAGTACCGCTATTTAGACCTTCGCCGCCTTGAAATGAGCGACCGTATTAAACTACGCGCTAAAGCAAGCAGCTTTGTTCGTCGCTTTTTAGATGAAAATGGCTTTTTAGACATTGAAACACCGGTACTTACAAAAGCAACGCCAGAAGGCGCGCGCGATTACTTAGTGCCAAGCCGTGTTCATAAAGGCAGCTTTTACGCATTACCGCAATCGCCACAATTATTCAAACAATTGTTGATGATGTCAGGTTTTGACCGTTACTACCAAATTGTTAAATGTTTCCGTGATGAGGATTTACGTGCCGATCGCCAGCCTGAATTTACGCAAATAGATTTAGAAACCTCGTTTATGAGTTCGGATCAAGTACGTGGTATGACTGAAAAAATGATCCGTGAAATGTGGCAATCGTTACTAAACGTTGACTTAGGCGACTTCCCAATTATGCCTTATTCTGAGGCGATGAGCTTATATGGTTCTGATAAGCCAGACTTACGTAACCCAATGAAATTAGTAGACGTTGCTGATTTAGTGAAAGATGTTGAGTTTAAAGTATTCTCAGGCCCTGCAAACGATGAAAAAGGCCGTGTTGCTGTATTAACAGTACCGGGTGGCGCTAAGCTTTCGCGTAAGCAACTTGATGATTACACTAAGTTTATTGGTATTTATGGTGCTAAAGGCTTAGCATGGATGAAAGTAAACGACCGTGATGCAGGCGTTGAAGGCGTGCAATCGCCAATCGCTAAATTCTTAAGCGAAGATGTGATCACACAGTTACTCGAGCGTACTAATGCACAAACGGGCGATATCATTTTATTTGGTGCTGATAAGCGCAACACAGTAAATGAAGCTATGGGTGCCCTACGCCTTAAAATCGGTGTAGATTTAGAAATCACTAATTTAGATAGCTGGGCACCACTTTGGGTTGTTGACTTCCCAATGTTTGAAGAAGATGACGAAGGTACATTACACGCTGTGCATCATCCGTTCACAGCACCAAAAGATATTAGTGCAAGTGAGCTTGAAGCAAACCCAGCAGCGGCTATTTCAGATGCCTACGATATGGTATTAAACGGCTACGAAGTAGGTGGTGGTTCGGTACGTATTCACAATGCAGATATGCAAGAAGCCGCATTTAGAATTTTAGGTATTGAGGCACAAGAGCAACAAGATAAATTTGGCTTTTTACTTGATGCCCTTAAATACGGTACACCGCCACATGCAGGTTTAGCATTTGGTTTAGACCGTTTAGTTATGCTTTTATGCGGAACAGATAACATTCGTGACGTTATTGCTTTCCCTAAAACTACACAAGCGTCTTGTCTATTAACCGACGCGCCAAGTAAAGCGAATAGTGATTCGTTGACTGAACTGGCAATCAGTGTGGTAGAGAAAGCAGCCGCCAGCGAAGAGTAATTTAAGCTGAGTTTACAGCATTGAATTTAAAACCCTTAAGTTGTTTGCTTAAGGGTTTTTTTGTGGTTAAATTTAGCGCAGATTGTAATTTAACCAAACTGATGAAAAAGGAATTATTATGTCGATCAATGCAACCTTCTTTGGTGAATTTTTAGCTTTTCTTATTGTGCTGTGTATCCCTGTCTTTGCTGTAATTAGCTACAAAATAGGTAAGCGAAAAAGCACCAGCCCTGGTGTTTTAGCCTTTGTAGGCGGTTGCTTAGCATTATTTCCATTATTTGGGCTTATTTATATTGCAGTGCTTGCGCTAAGAAAAGATTTGCCAGAGAGAGGCGACTACAGCCATTGATAATTGAGAAGATAAAAGGGTTAATTATAAAGGTTAACTAAAATAAAGAAGCAAAGGTGATGCCTAAGCTTCTTAACATTACACGCGTTGCTTAATTACCGGCTAGGACCATTTTTATTGCGTGCACTGGCTAGTTGCCTAGCAATCGCTAGTAACGCAGGTGAAATATCGTCAGCGCCATTTTTAATTAAAGCAGTAACATCACCCGATGAAAACAGTCCATCACGCGGTGATTTAATTCCTAATTCACGAACAAAGTCCTTTGTTTTACCTGTACTGCCGGTTTCAATAAACTTAAATATAATCCGTTCATTGTTGTTTTTAGCGGGTGTTTTTAATGTGCTAATTTCATCATTAATTAAGGCTAACTTTTCTTCTAGAATTTCAATGCGCTGTTCAATGGTGCTGTATGATTTCATGTATCGGATCTTTTACTGAGTATATTGGAACAATTGCCTCTATTATCGCACAATTTTGTGTTTGCGGCTGTTAGTCTTTTTCAACATTTTTTAATCTGCAATTTAAATGTAAATAAATTTGGTATAACCACACAGACTACTATTACTTTTAAGGCTGTCATTAATAGTATAAAACGCCTAAACTAACCCGCATTAATTATAATAAACAATACGTTAAGTAATATGCATAAAACACTTTTTTACCTCACACTTCTTTTCACAAGTGTAAGCTCCTATGCCAGCGAAACATATATTACAGACATTAGCCGTGATCGTGAGATCCCAATTAGCATTTCGTTGCCAACAAATAACGTTAAATGCAGCAAACAAAATAAATGCCCAGTTGCCTTTATTAATGCAGGGTATGGTATGGCTCACAATAGCTATACTTTTGCCAGTGATGAATTTAACAAACAAGGCTATTTAGCCATTGCAGTGGGCCATGAATTAAAAACAGATCCTATGTTAAATGTGCATCCACCTTATATGGCAACTCGCATGGAGAACTGGCACCGCGGTGTGGTCACCCTTAAATTTTTAGTTAATGAATTAGCAGCCAAATACACAGAGTATGATTTTTCAAAGCTCACTTTATTTGGTCATTCTAATGGTGGAGATATTTCAGCCTTGTATCCTGATGAAGTCAGTGATTTAATTACGCTTGATCATCGCCGCATGTTACTGCCTCGTAATAAAGATATTCGTGTACTTACCCTTAGAGGTAGTGATTACCCGGCAGATGCCGGCGTGCTTTTAAGCGAAAAAGAGTTGAGTGAGTTTCCGGTTACTCAATTACGTATAGAAAAATCGCGCCATAACGATATGTATGATGGTGGTCCTAACTGGTTGGTTGATAGAATGAGTAAAGAAGTTGCTAAGTTTATAAATTAGCAGGTTAACGCGCCGTTTTAGCAGCGCGTAATGGTAAGTTTTCCTTATGCGTAATTTACGTAGCGGTTTGCCCAATGTGCAATAATTGTTGCTGCGTAATCGGCATCGTTTTTATTTGTCAGTAAATGATCGGCGTTATCTAGACTTATAAAGCTTTTTGGGTGCTTAGCGGATGCGTAAATTTTTTCAGCTTCAGTAATGTTTACGGTTGTATCAACCGGTGAGTGCATGACTAATAAAGCGCGTTTAAGTTTACTTATGTGGCTTTTATCGTATTTAGCTATATCGTCGATAAATTGCTTTTTAATGGTAAATTCACGCCCAGCTAAACTCACTTTTGCTTCGCCAGCTGCGTTTATTTCATCTAAATGGGCTTCAAAATTATGTGCTACATGTTGTGCATCTGACGGTGCGCCAATGGTTGTAATAGCTGTCACCTCAGGAATATATTGTGCAGCAGCAAGCACTGCGGCACCCCCTAAACTGTGACCAATGAGTAATTGCGGTGCTTTAAAGTGCGCTCGCAAATGATCAGCAGCAGATACTAAGTCTTGAATATTTGATGAAAAGTTACTGTTTGCAAAGTCGCCATCGCTGTTGCCTAGACCGGTAAAATCGAAACGAAGTACAGCGATTCCTTGCTTTGTTAAAGCACGACTAATACGTGTTGCTGCTGCAATGTCTTTACCGCAGGTAAAACAATGGGCAAAGAGGGCATAAAATTTTACTTCATCATCGGGGAGTTCAAGTTGTCCGGCAAGTTCTAAATTACCACTTTTAAAAGATACTTTTTGTCGCATGGGTCGCCTTTTTGAACAAATAAAATACGTTGTAATACTAGACCATACATATGCATCAATGTGTGCAAATTCAATCATTTTTATTTATTGATCTTGATCAATACACCCTTTGATGGGGGCGCTTTGCGGACATATGTCCTTATGTTTTTGGGGCTGTTTGTCTATCCTCGCATGGCGCTATAATGAAGTCCTTGCTACTTTATATACATAAAAGTACTTGAAGTACCTAACTTCAAATAACCTATTCACTGGAACGTACAATGCAATTACCTACTGTTGATTATAAAGCTCCCGATGCGGCTGCACAATTTGTTGAATCGTTAAGAAATACTGGATTTGGTGTTTTAAAAAACCACCCAATTCCACAGTCTTTAGTTGAGTCTATTTACAAAAACTGGCAAGACTTTTTTAACTCAGAGCAAAAGCACGACTTTTTATACTCTAAAGAAACACAAGACGGTTACTTTCCGCCTTCAGTGTCTGAAGTAGCTAAAGGCTTTACCGTTAAAGACATAAAAGAGTACTTTCATGTTTATCCAAAAGGGCGTGTACCTGCTGAGCTTGAAGCTGATGTACGTGAGTACTACCGCTTAGCAAACGAGTTTGCTGCAACACTTTTAAGCTGGGTTCAAGCTGAGGCGCCTGCCGATGTGCGTGCTAAGTTTTCGATTGATCTAAAAGACATGATTGCAGACTCTGATCAAACATTGCTACGTATTCTACATTACCCACCAATGACTGGTGATGAAGAGCCAGGCGCAATTCGCGCAGCTGCACATGGCGACATCAACTTACTAACTGTATTACCAGCGTCAAACGAGCCGGGCTTACAAGTTCAAAAGACAGACGGCGGTTGGTTAGATGTACCATGTGATTTTGGTAGCTTAATTATTAACATTGGCGATATGCTGCAAGAAGCATCTGGCGGCTATTTCCCGTCTACTATTCACCGAGTTATTAATCCAACAGGCAAAGCGTCTACTAAGTCGCGTATTTCATTACCGCTGTTTTTACACCCGCGCCCAGATGTTGTACTTTCAGAGCGTTACACCGCAGATAGCTACTTGCAAGAACGTTTACGCGAGCTAGGTGTTAAGTAATACCTGAGCTTAATTAAGCCTTACTTCTAGGTTTTTAAGCATTAACAAAAAACGGCTTTTAGTCCGTTTTTTGCGTTTTAAGCTTAGTAATATATGGCTTCAATTGAGTGCAAAGTAAATAATGGCATGCATTCTAGCCCACGACAGGTATAATGCGCGCAACTGGCCGTTTTGGCCTTATTTAAAAGAGAGTTTATATGAGTTTTGAAGGTCTAGGTTTATCACAGTCTTTAGTTAATGCGGTTTTAGAAAAGGGCTATGAAACGCCAACGCCAATTCAGGCTCAAGCAATTCCTGCAATTATAGAGCGTCGCGATGTAATGGCGGCAGCACAAACTGGCACAGGTAAAACAGCGGGTTTTACGCTTCCACTTATCGAACGTTTATCTACGGGTCCAAAAGCGAAAAGTAACCATGTACGTGCGCTTATTTTAGCGCCTACACGTGAACTTGCACTTCAGGTAAGCGAAAACGTTGAAGAGTACGCTAAGCATTCAAACGTGAGTTCGTTTGTTGTGTATGGTGGGGTTAAAATTAACCCGCAAATGCAGCGCCTTCGTAAAGGTGTCGATATTTTAGTGGCAACACCTGGGCGTTTAATTGATTTACATAATCAAAATGCCGTTAAGTTTGATAGCGTAGAAGTGCTCGTTTTAGATGAAGCCGACCGCATGCTCGACATGGGGTTTATTCACGACATTAAACGCCTTATTGCTAAAATGCCTGCTAAGCGCCAAAACCTCATGTTTTCGGCTACGTTTTCAGATGATATTCGAGCGTTAGCTAAAGGATTAATAAACGATCCGGTTGAAATTTCAGTCGCTGCAAAAAACACCACAGCTAAAAGTGTAACGCAAAGCGTTTACGCGGTAGATAAAGGCCGTAAAACAGCTTTACTAAGTCATTTAATTCGTAGTAACGATTGGCAGCAAGTTTTAGTATTTAGCCGCACTAAACACGGTGCAAACCGATTGGTTAAACAACTTGAGCGCGACGATATCGTAGGCGCAGCTATTCATGGTAATAAATCGCAAGGCGCACGTGTAAAAGCGTTAGATGGTTTTAAAAGTGGCGAAGTACGTGTACTTGTAGCCACTGATATTGTGGCACGTGGCCTTGATATTGTTGAGCTTCCGCATGTTGTTAACTACGACTTACCAAATGTGTATGAAGATTATGTTCACCGTATTGGCCGAACAGGACGTGCGGGTGCATCGGGCCATGCAATTTCGTTTGTTACAATTGATGATGCAGTCGATTTATACGGTATTGAACGCTTTATTGGTGAGCTTATTCCTCGTGCTGAAGAAGAGGGCTTTGAACCAGTAAACCCAGTAGCAGAACGCGCATTAGACGCACGCCCATTACCTGCTAAAAAGCCAAAGAAAAAGCAACCTTTTAACAAGCCTAAATCTGATAGCAGTAAGCCAAATAGTAAAAAGCCAAATAATGGCGGCAACGGTACTGGCCCTCGTCGCGGTGGCTCTAAAAAGCCTGCTGCTAAAAAAAGATGATAACGCACAAAATCCCTGGGCAAAGCGTCAGTCGGTAGGCGGAAACGGTCAGCGCCGTCGCCGTCCAAATAATAATGACTAATTAGGTTTAGTTAGTTTTAATAAAAACGCGCTTACTTTAAACGGTAGCGCGTTTTTTAATGTATTAAATACCTTACTATTAAACCTACAAACAAAGTTACACTTACGCTAAGTAGTGTGCCTAACATTACGTATTCGGTGAGCTTTTTATCTTTACTGGCGCTTAAATCGCCAAACCTAAAGACCGACTTAGCCGCTAATAAAAATCCAACCCCCGCAAATTGATCGAGTAAAATAAAGCTCAGCATTAATACGCGCTCCAACATGCCAATACTTTGCCCTGCAAGTACTAAGCTGCCTTTACTGCTAAAGTTACCCGTTAAACGCTCTAGCATCATTCTAATAAATACTGCACTTGGGCTTAAAATAATTAAATAACCGCACACAACCCACAGCACATTTGGGTTAGTGACAAGTGAATATAGGGTATCTAAAAAGTGTGTATTATCGCTCAGCCATACGCTTAAGTAGATTATTACGGCTATGTGGGCAAGTTGATCCAATAAAAAGGGCACGACACCTTTGCTTGAGTAAGATTTGGCTATATCAATTGCGTAATGACTAAGCATAATAACGGCGGTTGCTATTACAACACTGCTAATTTGTTGCCAGCCATAAGTGTATTCCCAAGCGCTAATAATTATTGCGCTAGTGACCCCATGGACCAATACATGAAAATACAGTTTAGTTGCTTTGAAGTGGCGGGAGTTTCTGTCGTTAACCCAGCTCATAGGTTGCCAGTAAAAATCAGCCAATAAATGGCCAATAATTAGGGCTACGAGTAAAAGCGAAAAAGCCATTAGCTTCTCCCTTGATTTATATTTTTTATGATGTTGCTCGCATGCTCTAAAAACCGTTCGATAAGTTGGTAATGGGCTAAATTAAGTAGCTTAGTTACGTTTTCTCTGCTGGTTTTAAGATCTTTTGCTAAAGCTGCATGGCTATTATCTGTACTGGTTAAATAGGCGTACAAAGCATTGGCTTGTTTTTGTGTTATTTTAGTAAGGAGTACATCAGCAAAGGCTAAATTGAGGTTTAAACTTTCATGGATGTTTTGAGGAGGCGTATTAAATAAAAACCGTTGATTGGCTATTTTATCAAGGCCATGACCCGAAAGAGTAAATGCTGAACCTGTAGCTGTTTTTATATCATTGCGCGGGTTATCTATTTCCCCAATAGCCATACTTTGTCTGACTTCGTACCCTGATACCTTCAAATATAAATAAATTAAAACGGCATGCTTAAACAAATACTCAGGGTCATTAATTTGTAATTGAAAAGAATCGCCTCGATAAATATTCCAAAGTGTACTCTCGCCCGATACACAACGTAAACTTTGCTCTAGCTCATAAAGCATGGCATCGTATTGCTGTTTAGGAATAGTTTGCGATTTAATAATATCGCCGCTGATCACACCAATCATAACAATCCAAATTAGTTACTTTTTAAAATGTAACCAAAAATGGTTACATAGCGTTATGTAACTAATTTAGGTTACTTAAAAGCAAATAGCAAGGTACACTGAGTTTAAATTATTTCGCTATAGCTATTATTCTAACTAGGGCATTACATGACTTCATTTAACTCGCAGCAAAACATTAAACCACGTGTAGGCATATTTGTTGACGTACAAAACATTTATTACACGTGTAGAGAAAGCTATAGTAAAAACTTTGATTACAATGCTTTTTGGCGAGTTATTCAGGAGCAGTACGAAATAGATTGTGCATTTGCTTACGCTATTTATCGTGGAGATGAAAAGCAAAATCAGTTTCAAAATATTTTGAGAGCGATTGGGTTTGAAGTAAAACTAAAGCCGTTTATTCAGCGCCGAGATGGCAGTGCTAAAGGCGACTGGGACGTAGGCATAACGATAGATATGTTAGAGCATGGAAAAAATCTCGATAAAGTAATTTTGCTCTCGGGCGACGGTGATTTTGCACTGTTACTTGCTCATTTAAAAAATCAATATAATGTGCCGTGTGATGTTTATGGAGCAGATAAGTTAACCGCTGAAGTACTCAAACAAAGTGCAGAACAGTTTCATTTGATTGATGATAATTTATTACTTTAAAGCTTACAAAAAAGAGGCTAAGTGCCTGCAACATGAGAGTTTTTAATACAGAGCTTATATAGTTTAATATAGGCTTTATTGTTGCTGTAATAAATTGGGTTTGCTCGTCGGTTATGTTAATTTTAAGCGATAACGAGTAATTAAGGATTTACATGCTCAACTACAGTGATATGCCGCTTGATAGATGCTCCAATGTGCGAAAAGACCCAATATGGCTAAAAGGTCAATTGTCGTCGCAAAGCGTGTGGCTTTTGGTAAAAAACAACGAGACATTATTTATTAAAAATACGCCTCAAATAAAGTTTTTACCGTACGAGAAAATTGCACAGCTAAACTTAACCAATGCCCTATTTTTAGGCTTAAAAACCACACAGCAGGGGGTGTTTGCCCTCGATGTATCTACTATTGATGACACAACACTTACCCCCATAATAAGTGGCGCAGAGTTTATGGATATTCGTAAACAGGGCCCACTTGTTGATATAAAAGAGGGGTCTATTGCTGCACTTGCCCGCGGATTGTGTTACTGGCATGCAACGCATCGTTTTTGTGGGCGTTGTGGCAGTAAAAACCACTTAGTTGAAGCAGGACATTCTCGTTTATGTGAAAACGAGCGCTGTAAACACCCTACTTTTCCTCGTACTGACCCTGCGGTAATTATGGTTGTAACTAAAACGTTTGCTGATGGCATTGAGCGATGTTTGCTTGGCCGCCAAGCAATGTGGCCCACGGGAATGTATTCGTCATTAGCCGGCTTTGTAGACCCAGGTGAAACTTTAGAGCAAGCTGTTGCCCGTGAGGTAAAAGAAGAGGCAGGGATTGACGTTGATGACGTAACTTATGTGGCCTCTCAGCCATGGCCATTTCCTTCATCTATCATGCTTGGCTTTTTTGCAAAGGCAACGTCTGAGCAAATTAACGTAGATAAAGATGAGCTTGATGATGCTAGGTGGTTTAGCCGTGAAGATTTGGCAAACTTTGGTAATTGGCATGACGAAGGAGATCATTTAAAACTTCCTCGTACTGATTCTATTTCTCGCTATTTAATTGAACATTGGCGTACTAATCCATAAGGAATAACCATGTCGAGTAACAGTAATAAAAATACTCAGCTTGTGTCATCTGGGCGCAAAAAAGCTTACACCCATGGTGTAGTAAACCCCGTTGTGCAGCGCGCATCAACGGTGGTATTTGATTCGGTTGCAGAACTTAAAGAAGCGGCGAAGAAGCGTGGCGATAAAACCCTTTTTTATGGGCGTCGTGGCACAACCACCCATTTTGCATTACAAGAAGCAATTACCGATTTAGAAGGCGGTGAAGGGTGTGCACTTTATCCGTGCGGGGCTGCTGCAATTAGCCAAGCGCTATTGTCGTTTTTAAAAAGTGGCGACCATATTTTAATGGTTGATAATGCGTATGAGCCTACTCGCGATTTTTGCGATAAAATTTTAGCAGGCCTAGGTATTACCACTACTTATTATCCGCCAACAGTTGGTGCAAGTATAAAAGATTATATTAAGCCAAATACCAAGGTGTTATTTTTAGAATCGCCAGGCTCCATAACGATGGAAATTCAAGACGTCCCTGCCATGGTAAACGTAGCCAAAGAACATAATGTAATGACCATGCTGGATAATACCTATGGAAACGGTCTTCATTACCGTCCGCTAGAACATGGCGTCGATATTAGTATTCAAGCGGCAACAAAGTACATTGTTGGCCATTCAGATGTAATGATGGGGGTTGCAGTGGCTAATAAAAAATATTGGCCAACGCTGCGCGAGCATTCTTACTTACTAGGTCAGTGTACAAGTGCTGACGATGCATACTTAGCATTACGCGGTTTACGCACTATGAGCGTGCGTTTAAATCAGCATGAAAAGGCGGCGATAGAGGTGGCAAAATGGCTTGAACAGCATGAGTTAGTTGATCATATTCGCCATCCAGCCTTTGAAACCTGCCCAGGCCATGCGTTTTTTAAGCGCGATTTTGATGGTAGTAATGGCTTGTTTTCAATTGTTATGAAAACAGGGAATCAAAAAGCGATAGATGCATTTTTAGATAGCCTTCAGCATTTTAAGATGGGTTTTTCGTGGGGAGGCTTTGAAAGCTTGGTCACCGCTAATTTAACCATGAAAGGGTTGCGTTCAACCACCGGGTGGGATCTAGGACCGGTTATTAGATTGCATATTGGCCTTGAAGATATCGATGACTTAATAGCTGATTTAACCCAAGCGCTTGAGGTATACAAGCTGCATTTATAACTATGCGCTAGTTACATTTAAATGGTTTGTTACAAAGCTCACTCTTCGTGGGCTTTTTTTTGCTGGTAATTCAAGGTGTTTACACTTAGGGTAGTTATATTAGGCTTTGAACTAAAGCATGAGCAACGTCATTAAGGATAGTCAATGGCAACACCATTACCAATAAACGTAGGGCGATTAACGCAAATAGCGGGATTTGAGCTTGTACGTATGTTTTTAACTAAACGTGGGCTTATAGCCCTTGCGGCGTTTGCACTTGTTTGGTTAATTATTTTGCGCTACCCGATAGGGCAAGCTGTGAGCATTATTAGCTCCCCAAACTTTGAGCAAATAGCCCGCGATATTTCAGGCTCAATTGGCTTGAGTAAACTTCTTGATTGGCCTGAAGCCGAGTTTGCTATGTATTGGTTAATTGCTTTGTACAGTTTTCCTGTATTTAGTTTATTTATTTGTAGTGACCAAACAGTGGGTGACAGAGAGCGCGGTACACTTAGGTTTTTATCATTGCGTTCAACCCGATTTGAAATTTTGTTTGGCCGGTTTATTGGGCAATTAGCGGTATTAACGTGTTTGGTAGCAATTACTCTTGTGGCCACATTAGCGGTGTTAGGGTATCGCGATCCGAGTTTGTTGGTAGGTGGCGTTGGCCGCGCTGTGTCGATATTTTCAATTCTTATAGTTACATTTGCACCGTTTGTGGCGTTAATGACTTTAATTAATACTTTTGCACGTTCATCGCGGTTATCAATTGTACTCGCTATTTTATATTTTACAGCGGGTGGAATTGTAGTGGGTTTACTACAATGGCAAATACCTGCATTAAGCGTGCTTGATTATTTATTCCCGGGTGTACAAATAGAGCAACTCGCCGGTCAAAACCTGCCATTATTAAGTGCCGTGGGAATACCACTTGTACAAACAGCTGTGTTACTGGCAGTGGCTCAACGTATTTTTGCAAGGAGCTCACTATGAATCCATTAATTACAGGGCGTAATTTAAGTAAGTCGTATGGGTCTAAACTTGCGCTTAATAATGTGAACTTTAAAATTGAGCAAGGTGCTCCTGTTGCTCTAGTTGGCCCAAATGGTGCGGGTAAAACGACATTATTTAGTTTGTTATGCGGCTATATAGCGCCCAGCAATGGTGAGCTTGAAATACTCGGCCATAAACCCGGCAGTGCCGCATTATTTAATAAGGTCAGTGCTTTACCACAAGATGCGCAGCTCGATCCGCGTTTTAATATAGATAAACAACTTGCTTTTTACGCCAAATTACAAGGTATGAGTACCAAGCAAAGTCAAACAGAAGCATTGCGCGTGCTTGATTTGGTTGGGCTGCGTGAAATTGCTAAAAACCGTGCAGGTGATTTATCTCATGGTATGCGCAAACGTGTAACCATAGCGCAGGCTCTTATTGGTTCGCCGCAAATTGTTATGCTAGATGAGGCAACTGCAGGACTTGACCCTATTCATGCCAGAGAAGTACGTGAGTTGGTGTCAACGTTGAGCTCTGAAGCAACCTTTATTTTAAGCTCGCACGATTTAACTGAGCTTGAGCGATTATGTTCCCAAGTGCTGCATTTAGATAAAGGCGTATTGAGTGAGCACCAAACAAAAGTAAATCAAACCGACAAACACTTTTACACATTAATGCTAAACGAGATGTATGAAAACGTTGAGCAACAGTTACAGTTACTCAATGGTGTAAGCTCTGTTTATATGAGCCAACACAAAGAGTATGTTATTGAATACACACAATCTGAGCAGGCACTTGATATTGCACTATTACAGTTTTGCCACCAACATAATTGGCAATACAGGCAATTGGTTAATGGCCATACATTAGAAAATCAAATTTTTAAACAGGAGAAAGTATAATGGGTTTATTAAGCGGATTAATGGGTAACGCAAGCGAAGTTGATGATTCTGATTTAGAAAAAGTACTCGCTAATACATTAATTGAGGGTGAGCACGTCGAAAAAGCCTATAAAGTTATTCGCGATATGTTCATTTTTACTAATAAGCGCTTAATTTTAATTGATAAGCAAGGTGTAACTGGTTCTAAAATGGAAATGGTGAGTATTGCTTACTCTAAAATTACCAAGTTTAGCAAAGAGAGTGCAGGGCACTTTGATTTGGATGCTGAACTTAAAATTTGGATTGGCTCTGACCCAACGCCACTTACAAAAGAGTTTAAAGCAGGCGATAACATTAATGAAGTTTATAGAGTAATTAGCCAACACGCTCTATAATCATACATATACTTTAAGTAGTTGTTGACTAAATGTTGCAACTACTTTAATTTTACAGTTTCTTACACCTCCTTACAATTAACTCAACAAATACAATAGTTTAATTAAGTTTTCATTCAGTTTCCCGGCGTTAGCATGTGCCCACTTTAGTAATTTAGCTAAAGCATAAAACGCAATGTACATAGGGAAGTCTTACAATGAAAAAATTAGCAGTTATTATTTCAAGCATTTTATTATCTAGCACTGCGGCTGCTGCAGACAGCTATAACTCAATCAGTAACTTAAGTTACAAAGACAGCGACAATAACGATACCGTTGCTGTAGATTCTATTTATTACCTATCACCTAAAAAAACATTAGGCCCGTACGACCAATTTGAATACATTAATAAACAAAGCAACATTTACGGCGCATACGCTGATGATGACTTTAGCGATACAACGTTAGTTGGTGGTGAGTACTTTATTAATGAATTTGTTATTGGTGCATCATACACAAACCTTGATGTTGGCAATCATAACGAAGCATATACAATTTCAGGCGGTTACTTTTTTAACCCAGATTTGCTTGCAAAAGTGACGCTAGTTGAAAATAAAGATGGCGAAGACTTCGCTTTATTCGATTTAGCGTATAACCATATGCTTAACAGTACCGATTACGTTGGTGTAACTGTTACTGCGGATGATGATTTTGACTACCGCGCCGTTGCTGCTAAATACTTTATTGATTTACAGCAAGGTAACTACTTAACATTTGAAGGTAAATACGAAAGTATTGATGATGCTGAAAACCAATGGGTGGCAGAAACGAATTACTACTTCTCAAAAGCGACTTCTGTATTTGCAAGCTACGATAAACAAGATACCTACAGCTTTGGTGCTCAGCACTTTATTAACAAAAATATTGGCCTTAAAGTAGGTTACGAGAATAATGCCGATGACTCTGATAATGATGCTTACTTTGCAAACATGCGTTTTCAGTTTTAATGAATAACGCAATTTAAGTTTTCAGCTTAATTAAAATATAAGCCCGCTCATGCAGCGGGCTTTTGTATTGATAAGGCTTATACGTTTTATTTTTTAGTTGCTTTACCCATATCAAAATTAATAATTACAGACTAGTTTATTCTTTATTCCCTAATTTACAGGCTTAGTAGACAGCGTATTTGCAATGATTGTATTTAAACTAAGATGGGTCATACTTAGGTTATTAATTTCTAATGTTAAAGGAATGTAGGCATGTCGGTATTTATCATTTTACTGGTTGTTATGGTGGTTATTTTTGCTGTTAAAGATATCCGCTTAAACCTGATCAGTAGACCCACGTTTAAAATGTTTAAAAAAGTACTTCCACCGCTTTCGCAAACAGAGCGAGAGGCTATGGAAGCAGGCGATGTTTGGTGGGATGGAGAACTATTTAGTGGTAACCCTGATTGGAAAAAATTACACAATTTTCCAAAGCCAGAATTGAGTGAAAAAGAAAACGCATTTATGGCTAATCAGGTTGAGACCCTAATGGCGATGCTAGATGATTACCAAATAGTGCAAAAAGACAAAGACTTGCCAAAAGAAGTGTGGGATTACTTAAAAAAGAAGGTTTTTTTGCATTAATCATTCCTGAAAAGTTTGGTGGGCGAGAGTTTTCGGCGATTGCTAATTCAACCATTGTTTCAAAAATTTCGACTAAGAGTTTAACTGCGGCGGTTACCGTAATGGTGCCAAATAGTTTAGGGCCAGGTGAGCTATTGCTGCATTACGGTACTAAAGAGCAACAAGACCGCTGGTTACCAACGCTTGCCAATGGTGAAGATGTTCCATGCTTTGCACTTACAGGCCCAGAAGCAGGCTCTGATGCCGGTAGCATTCCAGACTCTGGTGTTGTATGTAAAGGAGAGCACAACGGTGAAGAAGTAATTGGCCTACGTTTAAACTGGTCAAAACGTTACATTACCCTTGCACCCGTTGCCACAGTATTAGGCCTTGCTTTTAAAATGTATGACCCCGATGGTTTATTAGGAGACGAAAAAGAGCTTGGTATTACGTGCGCACTTATTCCAACCGATCACCCAGGAGTTAAAACAGGTGAGCGCCATTACCCACTCAATATGGCATTTATGAACGGTACAACCTATGGTGAAGATGTGTTTATTCCGCTTGACTGGATTATCGGTGGGCAAGAGTGTGCGGGGCGTGGCTGGCGCATGCTGGTGGAGTGTTTAAGTGCAGGGCGTGGTATTTCGCTGCCGGCTTTAAGTGCTGCAACCGGTCACCTAGCGGCTAAAATGACTTCAGCATATGCCGTAGTTCGCCAGCAATTTGGTGTGTCTATTGGGCAATTTGAAGGTGTGCAAGAAGCGCTTGCTCGCATTGGTGGCTTAACTTACACGCTAGAGTCATGTCGATTAATGACGGCTGGCGCAATCGATTTAAAACTTAGCCCTTCGGTTGTCACCGCTATTGCCAAATACCATATGACGGAAATGGGTCGTACAGTCATGAATGATGCGATGGATATTCATTCAGGCAAAGGCATTCAGGTGGGACCAAATAACTATTTGGCACATGGTTATATGGGAATACCGGTGTCTATTACGGTAGAAGGCGCAAATATTTTAACTCGAAATTTAATGATATTTGGCCAAGGTGCGACCCGTTGTCACCCCTTTGTTCTAAAAGAAATGGAGGCCGCTGCACTTGAAGACGACGATGCTGCTCTGAATCAATTTGATGGTTTATTAATGAACCATATATTATTTGCTGTAAGTAATGCCAGCATGGCATTTATACATGGTTTAACACGTAGTTACTTTGCAAAAGCGCCTGTTGGCGGCGAAACAGCAGTTTATTACAAGCACCTAAGCAGAATGAGCAGAGGCTTAGCTATTTGTACCGACGTAGCCATGTTAATGTTAGGTGGTGAGCTCAAACGCAAAGAGATGATATCTGCCCGATTAGGCGACGTATTGAGCCAGTTGTATTTAGCTTCTACTGTTTTAAAACGCTACGAAGACGAAGGTCGTCAACAAGCAGACTTACCTTTTGTTAAATATGCGATAGAAACATCGTTATTTGAAATTGGCCAAGCGTTTGATGGCTTTTTCAAAAATTTCTCAAACCCGATTATTAATTTTGTGCTTAAGCGTATTGTATTTCCAATTGGCAATCATTACGAAAAACCAAGCGATGAAATTGCACAACGTATTTGCGAGCATATGACACAACCAGGTGTGTTTAGAAATCGCTTAACTCATTTGTGTTATGTAGATGAAAACGCAGGTACAGGGGTAATGGAAAATGCATTTTTAGCTATGCACGATATGCAGGCTCAATTCAAAGATTTAAAACAATGGCAGCGCAAGGGTAATATTCCTGCAACGCTCGATATTGAAGGTGCGATTAACTTTGCATTAGACAATGATTTAGTAACGCAAACCGATGCCGATGCTATGCACCATGCCAATAAGCTACGTAAACAAGCAATAGCGGTTGATAACTTTCAGCAAGGCGAGTTGTAGCTAATTATTTGAACTGTAAATAAAAAAGGCCTTACAAGTGTAAGGCCTTTTTTCAATATAATGATTAGCGTGCGTATGGGTCAGCAACTATTTTGTCGATATACCATTTACCTTTTTTACGTAGCATTTTTACGCTACGCATGTCATCTATTTTGTTACCATTTAAATAACCGGTGAAAATAAGATTTATTTTAGCATTGTCACCATACTGTTCGCGTACACTCATATTGGTCATATCGACTTCAATAATAACCTCATCGTACTGCATATTAACTAAGTTACGAGTAAATTGTTTAGCTGTACCGTACGACTTCATGATTCGCGTAAGGTTGGGTGTTGCCATGGTTGTTGCTTTTTGAAGGTCTTGCTGATTGTACAAGGCATCAAAATAGGCTGTTGCAGTGTCTCCGGGTGAATCACCAAGTTTTTTTACATCATCGCTACAGGCAACTAAAAACAAACACAGAATAAGGCTGACTAAATAGGTTATTTTTTTCATGTTAATTTTTGTTAGTTAGTTTTATTTAAGTGTGTGGTGAATTAGCTAATATGTAAAGACATGGAAGGTAAATAAAAAGATATTGCAGAGTAAATAATAAAAAAGGATGCCTAGGCATCCTTTCAAAAAAAGGTTAGCTATGATTATTGAACAAGCTCTTGGTCACTAAATTCCTCATCAAATAGTGGGCTTGATAAGTAACGTTCAGTGGCACTTGGTAAAATAACAACAATATTTTTGTCGGCATTTTCTGGTTTTTCAGCAATACGTTTTGCTGCCACTACAGCAGCGCCCGATGAAATACCCACTAGTATACCTTCTTTTTTCATTAGTTCATGTGCCATTGCAATTGCATCTTCGTTAGATACTTGCTCTGCAGCATCTATTAGGCTCATGTCTAGGTTTCCAGGGATAAATCCTGCGCCAATACCTTGGATTTTATGTGGCCCTGGTTTAACTTCTTCACCGGCAAGTGTTTGGCTGATCACTGGCGAATTAGTTGGCTCAACTGCAATAGACTTAACATTTAAACCTTTTTCTGTTTTAAGGTAACGACTAACACCTGTTATAGTCCCGCCAGTACCTACGCCTGCTACAAAGTAATCCACTTTTCCGTCAAGAGCGTCAAAAATTTCTGGGCCTGTAGTCTCAAAGTGTATTTTTGGGTTTGCTGGATTCTCAAACTGCTGTAGCAAGATATACTTTTCAGGATCGGTGGCTTGAATCTCTTTTGCTTTTTGGATTGCACCATTCATACCTTTAGCACCGTCTGTAAGCACAAGGTTAGCACCCAACGCTTTTAGAAGTTTACGACGCTCTAAGCTCATAGTGTTAGGCATAGTAAGCGTCAGTTTATAACCACGTGCTGCGGCAACGAAGGCCAATGCAATACCTGTATTACCAGATGTAGGCTCGATAAGTTCTTTACCCTCAGTTAGCTGACCTGCTTTTTCAGCCTCCCAAATCATCGATGCACCAATGCGGCATTTAATACTAAAGCTTGGGTTACGCGCTTCCACTTTAGCGAATACATTCCCACCTGTAACACGTTTAAGTTTTACCAGTGGTGTATTACCGATACTAAGTGAGTTATCTTCAAAAATAGTAGACATAATGTTCCTTTGGATACAATCTGATCAACGTGCTAATAGCCTTTGCTACTAACTATATGTTGACACTTTACTGAGAGTTTAAAAAATAAAAGTAAAGTTTGGCTATAAGATATATCTATTGAGCTTATAACTAAGTGAAATAAAAATCTATATTAGCTGTGCCTTTTGTTATTAGGTGCGCACATTAAATTTAATGATAAGACGCTTTTGTTTGTAATGTCGGCTTTTTACCTATAAATAAACTAAAGAGACGCTTAAATATTTAAATAGGCGCAGACACCCATGCGGCCTAACGGCTAATAAATTGACTGATTTTTGAATACGATACTTTACCGAGGTCAAATGCACTTTTTATTGATGATTATTTATGCAAACAAACTTTAGTTCAGCGGTTTTATGACACAAGCTAACCAAAACATGATAAAAACGTTTATCTAACAATAATTGAGTAATAAAAATGAAGTTAATTTTAAAGTTAATTGCCGGCATTGTGGCTGGTATATTGGTAGGCTTTTATGTGCCTTTGACAGGTGTTGAACTCTTATTTACGGTTAAAGAGTTAATTGGTCAAATTATTTCCTTCACTATTCCTCTTATTATTCTGTTTTTTATTGCTTCTGGTATTGCAGGGCTTCCTAAAGGTTCTGGCCACTTACTTGGTAAAACGGTTGGATTTGCATATAGCTCTACCGTCATTGCCGGCACGCTTGCTTTTTTATTAGTCAGTGCTGTTATCCCATTTTTAAGTGGGGGTATTACATTCGAAGCTGAAGTAGCCACGGAAATAGGCAGTCTTATTGATATAGAAATCCCACCATTAATGGGGGTGATGACTGCGCTTGCTACGGCTTTCATATTTGGTATTGGTATGAGCCAGCTTGAATTAGACACACTAAAAAAAGTATCGGATCAGGGGCGTGATGTAATAGATGCGTTATTGTCAAAAGTGATTATTCCTGCATTACCGTTTTATATTGCCGGTGTATTTGCTGAAATGACTGTAGCAGGCACAGTGGTTGATACTCTACAAACATTTGGCGTGGTGCTTATTGCAGCCCTTGTAATGCATTGGTTATGGTTAAGTGTTCTGTATATTGCAACAGGCATTTTATTGAAGCGTAATCCACTTGAGTTAGTTAAAAATATGCTACCGGCTTATTTTACTGCATTAGGTACTATGTCGAGTGCAGCAACTATTCCTGTGTCGTTGCAATCAAGTAAAGCAAATAATGTGAAAGAAGACGTAGCAAACTTTACAGTACCTTTATGTGCCACCATTCATTTGTCGGGTTCAACAATTACGATTGTTACGTGTGCCATGGCTGTTATGTTTTTATCACCCGGGATGGAAGTGCCATCGTTAATAGGTATGTTGCCATTTATATTTATGCTCGGTGTTGTGATGATTGCAGCGCCAGGCGCACCGGGTGGTGCGGTAATGTCGGCGCTTGGCTTACTGACAAGCATGCTTGGCTTTAATGAAGGAGCTGTGGCATTAATGATTGCACTGTACTTAGCACAAGACAGCTTTGGTACGGCATGTAATGTTACCGGTGATGGTATTATTGCATTATGGGTTGACCGTTTTAGTGAAAAGTCAGCCTCTTAAATCGCTGGGTACATTGATTTCAGTAGTTTTAACTTTAGTTAACGTGCCTGAGTGAGAGCGATAATATTAGTTATTGTTTCGCTTTAACTGTGTTAATGTGACAAATTAAATTATTTAGACGTGTGTAGTTGAGTTAATGAGGGTATTGCATTGATTAATGTACTTTTAGTTGATGATCATGAACTAGTACGAACTGGGATCAGACGCATATTAGATGATGTGCGTGGGTTTAAAGTTGTAGGTGAAGCAAAAGACGGTGAAGCCGCTGTTCAGTTTTGCCGACAGCACACACCTAATATTGTACTTATGGATATGAATATGCCTGGCATGGGGGGATTAGAGGCAACTAAAAAGATTTGTCGCTATTGCCCAGATGTAAAAATTATCGTTCTTACTGTTAATTGCGAAGACCCATTTCCGTCTAAAGTAATGCAAATTGGTGCTCATGGCTTTCTTACCAAAGGAGCTGGCTCTGATGAAATGGTTCGTGCCATTCGTTCAGTCCACGCCGGTCAACGCTACATTGCGCCTGAAATTGCACAACAAATAGCACTGGCACAGGTTACTGGTCGCACAGACGAAAATCCGTTCCAGAGTTTATCAGAACGCGAACTTCAAATAATGCTTATGATCACCAAAGGTGAAAAAGCACAAGATATTGCAGAGCGCTTAAACCTCAGTTCTAAAACAGTTAATAGCTATCGTTACCGTATGTTTGAAAAATTAAATGTAGGTGGCGATGTTGAACTTACACATTTAGCTATTCGTCATAAGATGATTGACATAGACGTGTCGTACTAACCCTTTTATATGTCTGAATTTGATCACGTACATTTTTTAAAAACGCTATCAAGCGAGCCCGGTGTTTACCGCATGCTTGATAGTGACAACCAAGTTATTTATGTTGGTAAAGCTAAACAATTAAAAAAACGCGTAAGCAGTTACTTTAGATCCAACATTACCGACAGCAAAACCCGTGTTTTAGTCAGTAACATTAATGATATTGAAGTCACACTGACCAACACCGAAACCGAAGCGCTACTGCTCGAAAATAACCTCATAAAAAAATATCAGCCTCGTTATAATATTCTACTGCGAGATGATAAGTCTTACCCCTATATTTTATTAACGAACCATAAGCATCCGCGGTTAGCGTTCCATAGAGGGAGCCGAAAAATAAAAGGTGAGTATTTTGGTCCATTTCCGAGTGCAGGCGCTGTCTCGGAAAGTTTGCGTTTAATGCAAAAAATATTTCCCGTTCGTCAATGCGAAGATGCTTATTATCGTGCCCGAAGTCGCCCTTGTTTGCAGTATCAGCTCAAGCGTTGCTCTGCGCCATGCGTTAACAAAGTTACCGAGCAAGACTACAGTGAACAAGTTGACTATGTTCGCAAATTTCTGACGGGTAAATCGGATGAAGTCATTGCCGAACTAATAAAAAAAATGGAAGCGGCCAGTGCGGAGCTCAACTTTGAGCTTGCCGCAAAAGTACGTGACCAAATAATGCTACTGCGTAAAATGCAGGAGCAACAATCTATTTCGGGTAACTTTGCAGAAATGGATGTGGTGGGCTTTGCGCATTTAAATGGATTAAACGGCATACATTTATTAATGATTCGCGATCATAAAGTACTAGGCAGTAAAACGTACTTTCCAAAAGTACCAAAAGATTCAAGCGAGCAAGAAATTTTAACTTCATTCTTAGGTCAATATTATTTAGCACCAGGTGCAACAGGACGCATTGCTAAAGAAATTATACTCCCGTTTGAAATAGAAGAGAGCAGTGCGTTAAGCGAAGCACTGACGCAAATAAGCGATCGTAAAGTGGCGCTTAAAGTGGTTACACGTGGAGAGCGTGCGCAATACCTTCAACTAGCAAATAAAAATGCGTTAAACAGTATTGCTGTCAAACAAAGTACACAAGACTCTATTAATAAACGCTATGCCCAATTAAAAGCAACATTACGCCTAGATGATATAGCGCGAATGGAATGTTTTGATATAAGCCATACTATGGGAGAAAACACGGTAGCAAGTTGCGTTGTTTTCGATTCACAAGGCCCAAATACAAAAGAATACAGGCGCTATAATGTAACCGGTATAACCGGTGGTGATGATTATGCAGCCATGGAGTTTGCTTTAAATAAGCGTTACAACAAATTAGTGGATGAAGACAAAATCCCAGATGTAATATTTATAGATGGCGGTAAAGGACAGTTAGGGCGTGCAGAGCAATATTTTTCTAATTGGTCTCATTCTAAAATGCCTCTGCTAGTTGGGGTTGCAAAAGGGACGAGCCGTAAACCTGGCCTAGAAACATTACTCATAGATGGGGGGCGTAAAACAATTCCGATGGATTCTGATGCGCCTGCACTTCACCTAATACAACATATACGAGATGAATCTCACCGTTTTGCAATAGCTGGGCATCGTAATAAGCGCCAAAAACAGCGAACACAATCATTGTTGGAAGAAATTAATGGAGTAGGTTCTAAACGTCGCCAAACATTATTAAAATATTTAGGGGGCATGCAGGGGGTAAAAGCTGCTAATATAGAACAATTAAAGAAAGTTCCCGGGATCAGCCCTGATATGGCTGAGAAGATATTTAACCATTTACATGACAAGGGCTAGCCCTTCATGCGAATATAAAAGAAAAGACATATCCAAGTAGTTATGTGGAATATTCCAAACACACTCACAACATTTAGACTTTTTCTTATCCCCATTTTTTTGGTGATATTTTATTTGCCTTATAGCTGGGCTTTTTTTGCTGCCGCTTTTATTTTTTGGCTTGCATCAATTACCGATATACTTGATGGCTACCTTGCAAGAAAATTAGAACAATCAACGCCATTTGGAGCCTTTTTAGATCCTGTTGCAGACAAGGTAATGGTGTGTGCTGCACTTGTTGCTCTCTCTGATCAATATCAGTCAATGTATATGACTATTCCTGCGCTTATTATTATTAGTCGAGAAATAGTTATATCAGCATTAAGGGAATGGATGGCTGAGCAGGGCAAGCGTGGTAACGTGGCTGTATCTAATATGGGGAAAATTAAAACTGCTGCGCAAATGTTAGCCATCATTGGTTTGATTTGGCAATATGACACCTGGATGAATTATTTAAGTTTTGGGCTACTCTATATAGCAACCTTTTTGACCCTGAGTTCTATGCTGCAATATTTGAACGCTGCATGGAGTGAATTGACCAAAAATTAACTGTAAATGTATAATAACGCACCGTTTTAGATAAAAAACAAGCAAACAGTTCAAAACTAGCATTTTTTGTATTGACGCGTTTAATAATCTCTGTAGAATGCGTCCGTGTTGAGAGGGCATAGCCCCCAAGATAACGAAATGCGGCACTAGCTCAGTTGGTAGAGCGCGACCTTGCCAAGGTCGAGGTCACGAGTTCGAGCCTCGTGTGCCGCTCCAAGTTATCTAAGGTTATAACCCCAGTGCT
>NZ_BADX01000156.1:0-31358 GCF_000241365.1 Pseudoalteromonas sp. BSi20480
TTGTTAAAGAACGTTTGAGTTGCCTTAGCGACTCAAGGGAAGCGAATCTTACGCTTTCCTGTATTTTTGTCAACACTTAATTTTAAATTTTATAAAAATCTAAACTCAAGTCTTACTCGACTCACTAAGTGGTTTGCTTGCTTCGCTAAGCGTTGCCTGCTCTGCCGTCTCAGTGGGGTCGCATTATAGGGAGGCGCGAATTTAACGCAAGCCTTTTTTAACTAAAAAAGTGATTTAAATTACACCCCAAGCAAGCGCACACCCTAAACACAAGTTACTCACAAAACCCTGTGTATAACTTTACTTTTTAAGCTGATTTTCTCTGCTTTAACATCTAAGAGTTATCAATAAAAAAGCACCTTTAATAAAGGTGCTTTTATTTAGCCGAACTTATAATCAGCTTTTAATATAAAATACTGTATAGCTTTCTACGGTATTTAGCTGCTAGCGCATCGCCATCTGGTAGAGAAGCTATTATAGCTAAAAAGCTTGGTTTAGCTTCGTTATAGTTAAGGTCCTTTTGTAGTACTTTGAATAGCACTTCTAATGCCTCTTCTTTTCTTCCTGCTTCGTTTAATAAAGCACTGAGCTCTTCTTTAAGTTCTAAATCGTTCGGATACTTATCTACTTGCTGTTGCTTTTGTTGTATCTCTGGAGAATCTTTTGCATCTAAAGCAGCTTCGCATTTTGCTTTGATGTTATTGAAGTACGCATCTTGATCTTGCGAATCAATCGTTTCTATTAATGCTTGAGCTTCATCTAATTTGTGAATTTGAATACAAATATCTGCAAGCACTAATTTAATACGTACATTAGTATTATCTATTTCGTATGCTTGCTTTGCATAATTAAACGCTGCATTGAGGTCTGACTTAAGTAAAGTCTGCTTAGCTTGTTCTAATAGCAAATCCTGTTGAGCAGGTAAGTGCTTAGATAGGGCTTCCCGTATTTGTGACTCAGTTTGAGTACCTGCAAGCAAATCGACAGGGGCAGAGTCTTTTAATAGCACAAGCGTAGGCAGCGTTTGTAAGCCAACCTGTTGTGCTAATTGTGAAGCTAGTGCTTGCTCTGCATCACAATCTAAATTCGCTATTACTATATGGCTTGTATATTCAGCTGCTATTTTATCTAAAATTGCAGCCTGCCCAATACAATCAGGACTTTGAGGTGAGAAAAAGTTAAGTAATACTAATTTTTGTTGTGATGTTTCCCCAAGGACCTGCTGAAGGTTTTGTGCATTAATACTTACTATATTACTCATTGAATTGATTGCCATACTTATCTATTTAGGGTTTTATATGGTGATTAACATAATAAATACAAGTCGTATAACTAAATCACTCGGCATACATAACCAATTAATGAGGCAAATCATGAAACTATCTTACCTTAGCGCTGCATTTTTATTTGCAGCTCCGCTTTTGCAAGCTAAAGGACTTGACCTAGACCTAAACAAAACAATGCCTAGTATTGAAAAGTTTTACCTCGATTTACACCAATCGCCAGAACTTTCATACAGCGAAAAAAATACAGGTAAAAAAATAGCTAACCAACTTAATATGCTTGGATTCGAGGTTACAGATAATGTAGGTGGGTATGGTGTTGTTGGTATTTTTAAAAATGGTAATGGCCCAACAGTTATGATACGCACAGATACGGACGGCTTACCTATTACCGAGCAAACAGGTAAACCCTACGCTTCAACTGTAAAAGTTATTGACGAGCATGGTGCAAAAGTTGGTGTTATGCATGGCTGTGGCCATGATATTCATATGAGCTCATTTATAGGCACTGCCGAGCAACTCATTACTCATAAAAATAAATGGAAAGGTACATTAATGATGGTTGCACAACCTGCAGAAGAGGTTGGAGGTGGAGCTAAAGCGATGCTAAATGAGGGTTTATTTAGTAAATACGCAAAGCCCGACCACGTTATTGCATTGCATGTTAGTGCCAGTGTACCTGCGGGTAAAGTAACTATGAAAAATGAATATACCATGGCAAGTGTGGATTCTGTTGATATTAATATAAAAGGTAAAGGCGGCCATGGCGCGTACCCTCATACCACTATTGACCCAGTAGTTATTGCTGCGCGCACAGTACTTGCTTTACAAACGATTACAAGTCGCGAACTTTCACCTTTAGAACCATCTGTTATAACAGTCGGTTCTATACATGGCGGCTCTAAACATAATGTTATTTCTGATGAAGTGAAACTGCAACTTACACTGCGTAGTTACAACCCAGATGTACGCAATGCACAAATTGCTGCAATAAAACGCATAACCGCAGGTATTGCGCAAAGCGCAGGGCTAGATGAAAGCGATTACCCTGCTGTTATAGTCCATGAGGATGAATCAATTCCATCTACTTATAATAATCCTTCGCAGACTAATATAGTGCGAAGTGCTATTAAAAATGCGATAGGCGACACAAACGTACTTGAAACCCAAGCCGTAATGGCAGGTGAAGACTTTGGTCTTTATGGCCGTACCGACGAAAATATCCCAATTACATTATTTTGGTTAGGCGGAGTTAACCAACAACAATATGCAAAAGCGATGAAAAATAACGAAACACTTCCTTCATTGCACTCAAGTAAATTTGCACCAGATTACAAAGTAGCTTTACCTACTGGTATAAAAGCCATGAGTAATGCGGCAGTTGCATTATTTAATACAAAATAAATCCCACTTAAGGGCTCAGCCATTAAACTTTTGTTGAGCTCTTTTTATAATTAGATTTTTTAAATGGTGCTTTTTTACTGCGCTTGGCAAAACGATTTTTAGGCGGTGTTTGGGGCAGTTTTGAAAATACATGGCTATCGCAATTAGCTGCTTGCATTACAAAGCCTTCAAGCTCCACCAGCAGCGGCTGTAAAAATTGTTGGTAGCTCATTGCTTGTTGAGCAATGCTGCCTAAACTCGCCTCCCACTTTGCTGTTAAGTCAGGACTTGCTAAACCTTCAGGCAAAACACTAATTAATGCAAGGCCTGTTTCGGTGGCTTTGATTGTTTTGCCTTCACGCTTTAAAAAACGCCGTTTAAATAACAACTCTATAATGCCTGCACGAGTAGCCTCTGTACCTAAACCATCAGTATCTTTTAATATTTTTTTGATATGTGGATCTTTTACATAACGGCTAATCCCCGTCATAGCACCTAGTAAAGTTGCATCAGTAAAATGAGCGGGAGGTGAAGTAAGCTTTTCTACTACATCACCTTGTGTACATACCAGGTCCATCCCTTTTTCAAGGTAAGGTAAAGTAGCCTCTTCTTTTAATTCTGATTTACCCATTAATACCTTAAACCCCAAACTGACTTCTTGTTTAGCGTTGGCTTTAAATAACCCACCAGCAATTGTCACCTCTGCTTTAGTTTCGTTATAAATATAGTCTGGGTAAAACTGGATCAAATAG
This sequence comes from Pseudoalteromonas sp. BSi20480, assembly GCF_000241365.1. Lineage (NCBI taxonomy): Bacteria > Pseudomonadati > Pseudomonadota > Gammaproteobacteria > Alteromonadales > Pseudoalteromonadaceae > Pseudoalteromonas > Pseudoalteromonas sp. BSi20480. The sequence continues at coordinate 3,419 of NZ_BADX01000156.1, forward strand.
TGCCTACAAATAAGCTGATACACTTTTGCTTCATCCTTGGCTAAGCTAGCTGACTTTAATTGCTTTGCCGTAGGTACTATAGCGTGATGCGCAGCTACTTTTGAGTCATTGAAGCACTTACTGCGCTGCTTAGTATTTGCACCATTTACTAACTCCACTTTTTGACCGTCATTAGTTGCAATTGCTTTTAAAATTGAAGGTGCATCTAAATGATGTTCTTTAGGCAAATATCGATTATCTGAGCGAGGATAAGTAATTAATTTATGGCGCTCATAAAGTGTTTGGCAAATATCAAGCACCTGTTGGGCAGCCATACCAAATGCCTTTGCTGCATCTATTTGCAGTGCTGATAGATTATAAGGTAGAGGTGCACTTTGCTTTTTTTGTTTTTGTTCAAGCGATGTCACCTCTCCTGTTTGATTAGTGATACGCGAAGCCACGTTTTCGGCCAATGCTTTATTTAGCACTCGCCCCTCTTCATCTTGATAAGGTTCGCAAGCTTTACTCGGTACCCACTTTGCTTTAAATACCTGCTTCTCAGGAGTAACTAAACTAGCTAGCACCTCATAAAATGGTTTTGATATAAAATTAGCTATTTCTGTGTCACGATTTACCACTAAGCCCAAAATTGGCGTTTGTACGCGCCCAACTGATAGTACATTACCAAACCCTGCTTTTTGTCCCGCTAAAGTATAAGCCCGAGTGAGGTTCATACCAAAAAGCCAATCAGCTCGTGAACGTGCAAGTGCAGATACACTTAGTGGAATAAATTCCCGATTAGAGTGCATACTACCAAGCGCTTTTTTAACTGCAGCTAAGTTTAAATCGCTTATAAGTAGACGCTGAATACCTTGCTTTTTAGCTTTGCTTATTTTGGCTTGTTCTATCACTTCATCTACAAGTAACTGCCCTTCACGGTCGGGATCGCCAGCATGAACTAACGTTGATGCCTGTTTGATTAGCTTTTTTAAAATAGTTAATTGCTTACGAGTTTTAGGTTTAGCTTTTAACTGCCATTGCTCAGGTACTATAGGGAGATGTTCTAATTGCCATTTTTTATAGCGTTCATCGTAATCATCAGGTTCAGCTTGTTCTAACAAATGGCCAATACACCACGAGACACAATCACCATTTGCGACTTCAATGTAACCGTCGTGTTTTTTATGTGGTTTTGGGAGCGCATCTGCAATTGCACGTCCAAGTGATGGTTTTTCTGCGATGTAGAGTTTCATGCGCCGGCCTACAACTGGTTATATAAACAGTATTTTAGCATAACTATTTTAAAGAGGGGGAGTTTTTGATTTATTGTCGGTTCAATAAATAGAGACTGGTAATAATTTGTAAAACTCAAAGCTGGGCTACTAATTAAGCCCAGCTTTATAATTTGAGAATTACCTCACATCAATAGGGTCAGACTCTTTTGCTTTACCTTGTAATATAGATATTTCAACTCGGCGATTCCGGCGCCGGTCTTCATTTGTCTCGTTAGGCACAAGCGGCCGAGTTTCTGCTCGCCCTACAACCATCATTCGTGTTTTATCAAACCCTTGAACTGTTTGTAATTCGCTAGCAACAGCCACTGCACGCTTAGACGACAAATCCCAGTTATTTACGTATAACTCATTTGATACCTGAAAATCATCTGTATGCCCTGATACTGTAATTTCACCTGGTACGTCTTTTAAAAGTTCGCCAATGTCTTGAATAATCGGTTTAAACTTAGGTTGTAAAAAAGCACTGCCCGAAGGAAACGAGCCATTTTCTCTAATACGAATAATAATTTGCTGACCTAATGATTCAAGTTCTATTGCACCATCTATTATTTGCCTTTCTAACTGCTGCGCTATTTTTTTAACCAGCTCATTTGTTTGCTCTTGATCTGCAGCGGATATTGCTTGTTCTGATGACTGCTCTTGTGAGGTACTTCTAGATTCACCGCCACGTTTATCGCCTCGCTGTTCTTGCCTGCCGCCCGCTGAACTTTCATCACCAGCCTGGAACTCTAGCATTTGCTGAGTCATTTCAACGGTTTGCTGTTGAATAGTTTCAATTGGTGTAGGCTCTGGCTTACCTGGAGTAAATTCCATAGCGATAACCGATGTCCCTTTTGGGATATCTTTAACTTCAATTTTATTTTGCACACCAAAAGCAAATTTCATAGAACCTGCAATTTGTTTAAATTTAAGTACATCCATTTCTGAGAATGCCAATAAGAGTACAAAAAAGCACATCAATAACGACATTAGATCAGCAAATGTACCCATCCAAGCAGGCAAACCGGGGGGTGGGCATTTGCACTCTTCATCAGACATGGTTACTCCTCGGTATCAACTTTACGCTTAGACTCAGCCAAGTAGTTTTTCAAAATACCTTCAATAACTTTGGGGTTTTGACCATCTTGAATTCCTAAAATAGCATCGAGAATCAAACGCTGATTCATCGCTTCTTCGTCTTTACGCAGCTCTAGTTTTACCTGAATCGGAATTGCTACTACATTCGCCAAAAATGCACCATACAGAGTGGTCAATAGTGCCACGGCCATTGCAGGTCCGATAGCTTTGGGGTCGTCCATGTTTGATAACATGGCAACTAGGCCTATCAATGTACCAATCATTCCCATTGCGGGAGCTATGTCGGCAAGTGCTTTAAATAAGCCAGCACCTAGTTCATGACGGGTCGTGGTTAGGGAAATATCTTTTTGAAGTGTAGCGCGCACAACATCTGCGTCATGACCGTCAACAAGCATGTCAACGCCTTTACGCATAAATGGGTTTGGGATTTCAGCTTCTTCGAGTGCTAAAAAGCCACCTTTACGAGCAGAATCCGCAAGCTCTACTGCTTTTTCTATTAACTCTTCAGGCGACTCAATTTTAAACATGAATGCCTTACCAACCACCTTACCTATCCCTAAAAACTGAGACATAGTGAAGTTTGATAAAACAATAAACAGCGAGCCACCAAATACAATTACACTTGAAGGCGCATCGGCAAACATGCCCATTTCACCGCTACTACTCATAAACATAGACATGACAATTAAGCCTATTGCGCCTAGGATCCCTATTATGGTTGCTAAATCCACATTTCCTCCAGAGATTTCATGTTTAAATGCCTTATCATAAACTTTTTATTATTAACTGCTTATCGGCAACATACTGAATTGCTTAAGTCATTTTTGTAAATAAACATAAAAGTTATATTTATTATTTTATATCAAGTTAGGCGCACTGCCTAATTATCGAGTTTTCCTGACTAATAACACTGATTAACACGCGATTAATCGCGCTAAATGTAAAAAACTCATATCATCCTTTGACCTAGTTTAGCATTCCCCCTAAAATTGGCTCCTAAATTTATCATGTAAGCTGAAATAAAGATGGCGACTAAAAAACCTGAAAACTTAAGTTTCGAAAAAGCACTAGAAGAATTATCAACAATTGTTAGTGAAATGGAACAAGGTGATTTATCGCTTGAACAATCATTAAAGCAGTTCGAGCGTGGTATTGCACTCGCTGGTGCGTCATCTGAAAAACTACAGCAAGCAGAACAAAAAGTATCTATTTTAATGGGTAATAGCGAAAAGTCAGCACTTACAAACTTTAATAATGATATGGAATAGTTGTGAGCATAAAAGACTATATTGAACGTGCTCAGATAGATGTAGCTACTACACTCAATAGCTACTTTGAACAACCGCTCGATAGCGATAAAACAATAAAAGAAGCCACTCATTACAGCTTATTTAATGGTGGAAAAAGGCTGCGCCCTTTTTTGGTGTACGCTGTTGGTGAAATGCTAGGCGCTAAAAAAAGTGACTTAGACGTTTTGGCTGCAGCCATAGAATGCATTCATAGTTATTCATTAGTACATGACGACCTACCAGCTATGGATGATGACGATTTACGCCGCGGCTACCCCACTTGCCATATTGTGTATGGCGAAGCGCAAGCCATTTTAGCGGGTGATGCATTACAAACTCTCGCCTTTGAACTTATAGCCACACATAACTTTAATTGCTCAGCGCAATCACAAGTAAAAATGATTGCTGCACTTGCACATGCATCAGGTATTGAAGGGATGGTGGCAGGACAAGGTTTAGACATTGCCGCAACTGACAAAGTTGTTTCTGTACAAGAGCTTGAGCGCATCCATAAGTTAAAAACCGGTGCACTAATTAACTGTGCTATAACACTAGGTGCACTGTGCAGTGAAAAAGCAGATGAACAAACTTTAGAAAACTTGAGCGTTTTTGGGTATGCTATAGGGCTGGCATTTCAAGTACACGACGATATTTTAGACGTGGAAGGTGACACCTTTATACTAGGTAAACCACAAGGCTCAGATATAGAAGCGAATAAAGCGACATACCCGGCGTTATTAGGTATGCTAGGCGCTAAAGAAAAGGCGCAAAATTTAATAACACAAGCCCACGAAGCGTTAGCACTTATTGATGCAGATACTACGCTTCTTGCGTCGCTGGCAAATTACCTTATTGAACGTGACCACTAGTCACAGTTTAAGCGTATTGCAAATAGCACTGACATTATTACTTAACATTCGTTGTTCACTCCCATTTGAAAGCGAATGTGATCGAAGGATATAAAAAAGCCATGACACTTGATAGTAGCAAGTATCCATTACTTAACTTGGTTGACAAACCAGCTCAATTACGAGACTTAGCGCAAGATAAACTTCCCGAGTTTAGCAATGAGCTACGTGAGTATTTACTTAACTCTGTATCGCAAAGTAGCGGTCATTTAGCGTCTGGTTTAGGCACAGTTGAGCTTACAGTTGCACTTCATTATGTATATAACACACCAGAAGATCGTGTAGTGTGGGATGTTGGGCATCAAGCTTACCCGCATAAAATCTTAACGGGTCGCCGCGACCAAATGCATACTATTCGCCAAAAGGATGGTCTGCACCCATTCCCATTTAGAGATGAAAGTGACTACGACACATTCAGTGTTGGCCATTCTAGCACCTCAATTTCTGCAGCTTTGGGCATGTCAATTGCTGCGCAGAAAGAAGGCGCAGGGCGTAAAACGGTTGCAGTTATTGGTGATGGCGCTATTACTGCGGGTATGGCATTTGAGGCGATGAACCATTTAGGCGATGTAAAATCAGACATGCTTATTATTCTAAATGATAACGAAATGTCGATTTCAGAAAACGTTGGCGCATTAACCAACCACTTTGCGCGTATTCTATCTGGTAGCTTTTACACCAACATTCGCGAAGGAAGTAAAAAGTTACTGTCTGGCGTACCGCCTGTTAAAGAGCTTGCCAGCAGAATGGAAGAACATCTTAAAGGCATGGTTATCCCTGGTACGTTTTTTGAAGAACTTGGCTTAAATTATATTGGCCCAATTGATGGGCACGATGTAAACATGCTGGTTGATACATTACGTAATATGCGTAATTTAAAAGGCCCACAACTTCTTCATATAAAAACGCAAAAAGGTAAGGGTTACAAGCCAGCTGAAGCCGACCCTATTGGTTACCACGGCGTCCCTAAGTTTGATCCAAACACATCTAGCTTGCCTAAATCAAAACCGGGCGCCCCTACTTTTCAAAAGTATTTGGCGACTGGCTATGCGACATGGCGCAGCAAGATGATAAGTTAATGGCTATCACTCCTGCCATGCGTGAAGGCTCGGGCATGGTGCGCTTTTCAAAAGAACATGCTGATAAGTATTTTGACGTCGCAATTGCTGAACAACATGCTGTAACTCTAGCCGCAGGTTTTGCATGTGAAGGCTTAAAGCCTGTTGTTGCTATCTATTCAAGCTTTTTACAGCGCGCATACGATCAGCTCATTCACGATGTTGCATTACAAAACCTCCCTGTATTATTTGCCATTGACCGAGCCGGTATTGTTGGTGCCGATGGCGAAACACATCAAGGCGCATACGATCTCAGCTTTATGCGTTGTATACCTAATATGGTTATTATGGCACCTAGCGATACTAATGAATGCCGCCAAATGTTGTACACCGGTTACAAAGCTAATTGCCCGGTTGCTGTTCGTTACCCTCGTGGAAGCGCTGGTACGGCAGATATTCAAAGCGATATGCAACTTTTCGAAATTGGTAAAGCAAGTACAGTAAAAGAAGGTTCAAAGATTGCCATTTTGTCATTTGGTACATTGCTTGAAAATGCACAACTTGCTGCAACTGAACTTAATGCAACGCTTGTTAACATGCGCTTTATAAAGCCGCTTGATACTTCACTGTTAAACGACATTATTAAAAATCATGATGTCATTGTTACACTTGAAGATAATGCCATTGCCGGTGGCGCAGGCTCTGCGGTTAACGAATACTTAGCTAGCCAACAGGCCAATGTTAAAATACTTAACTTAGGTATTCCTGATGAGTTTATTAAGCACGGTACGCAAGACGAAATGCACGATGAAATGGGCTTAGGCGAGCAAGGTATTTTAAGTTCAATAAGGTCATTTACTGCTTAGTTAATTACTTTAACTGTTTAAAGAAAGGAGCCTGTTGGCTCCTTTTTCGTTTTTATTATTATTTTTTGCATCCAACTTAACTTTTAAGCCGTTATTGCTGTGAGGTTAACATGTAAATAATTAGTGCTGCTTAGTCTTTGCCTTATAAGCAAGTGCGTTATTTACCTAAATTTGATGGAATATATAAAAGGTAAAAATGATGAATAAAGCAAATTTAACAACTCATTCAGCACAAAAAAACACACTGAAACATACACTTAGTTTTTCAGCGTTAACACTTGCAGTATTAATCGGCATTACAGGCTGTAGCTCAGACGATGGTAAAAACGGCGTAGATGGTATTGCAGGCACCGACGGACAAAATGGTACCGATGGAACAAATGGCAACCCAGGCTTTGCATCAGCCACATTTATTTTGGCAAATAATGGAGAAACCAACACGGGTACCATTGATTTAATTGACCAAAGCGCTTCTAAATTAAAAACTTTCAACACAACAGCCAACGAAGGCGTCGCTTTTGATAGCTTAGGTAATTTATTACAAGCAAGCGACAGCGAAAGTGGCAGTATTAAAACTATCTGTCAGCTTGCTAACCGTGCTGATGGCAGCAGCTATGATGCAAATACTGATCGCGAAATAACAGGTGCTAACACTACGCTCGTAAACCCTAAAGGAATTGCCGTAGCACAAAAAAGTGGCCTTATTTTTATTGCTGACTTTGGCGCGATGCAGATAACTACTTTTGGCGCTACAGCCGCGGGTAACGCAACGCCATTAGGCACAACCATAACAGAAGCTGCACCGTGGGATGTTGATTATGATGAAACAAATGACCGTCTTTATGTAGCACTTACAAATGGTGATGTAGCCGTTTACGATAATTTTGTTGGTGGTGAATTTGCCGCTATGCCAAGTCGTACAATTACCCCTAGCAATAATGATGGTACGCAAATATCTGTAAATATTCATGGCATTGTTTATGATTCAAATACTAATAAACTTGTTTTATCTGATGTAGGCAGTGCATCAGATGCAACCGATGGTTCGTTATTTGTAATCAATAATGCATCAACCGCAGATGGCTTAGTGAGCGTTGCACGCAGTATTGCCGGCCCAGCAACAATGCTTGGTAACCCGGTTGATATTAGCCTTGAAGGGAGTGACTTGCGTGTAGCCGAAAAATCAAATGATGCTGTTCTTGTATTTAGCAATATTTTTTCAGGTGAAAGCGGCGATATTACTCCAGACTTAGTCACTTCAACTATTAAACCTGAGTCAATTACCAAACTGGGTATGCAAAATGAAATGGCTGATATTTCAGATAGTAATGCCGCTAATATGGCGCTACTTGGGGTTGCTGTTAGCAGTAATCCGGGTACTACAGGTGAAACAACGGGGCAAATTAGTCGATTAAGTTCACAACTTAGCACAGAAATTGGCAACTATAATGCGGGTCAAACTATCGAGAGTGTAACTTTTGATAAAGCAGGTAATAGCTATACAACGTTCGATAACAGTACAACTTCTATTGGCGGTATTGCTATTTCAAATAAGGTGGCAATAAACAGAGATGGACAAACGTATAATACAAACCAAGACAGTATTATTACTGGAACAAATACAGGCCTTATATCTCCTAAAGGTCTTGATGTAGCTTCTGATAGCGGTATGATTTTGGTTGCAGAAAATAACGCAGATACACCAAGTATCTCAATATTTTCAACGTGTACCACAGGAGATGCAAGCCCATTAATGACCCTTACTTTTGCTAACGGTGCGCGTCCTTGGGACGTTGATTACGATGTAAATACTGACCGTGCTTTTGTCGCACTCACAAATGGAACCGTTGCTGTATTCGACGAAGTCAAAAGCAAGCTTATGGCCGGAAATGCAAATATTGCTGTTGAAGACAGACTTATAACACCTGCAAATGCTGGAACCGCAGTAGAAGCGCCCACTAATATACATGGCATCGACTACGACTCGCTAAGTGGCTCGTTAATTCTCTCTGATGTCGGTAGCACTACTGTTGCTGATGATGGAAAAATATATGTATTAAATAACGTGGCAATGGCATCGGGGTTGGTAAACATCAGTACCACGATTAGCGGTCCAAATACCCTACTGGGTAATCCTGTCGATATTATGTATACCGGGACAGATTTATACGTAGCTGAAAAATCAAATAATGTAGTTATGCGTTTTAACAATATTTTAAGTATTGCCGGCGGTGATATTAGCGCCGATGCAAGCACTGCATTTACGGCACCTGAGTCAGTCGCAATATTACCAGCTTGGCTAAATCAATAGCGTTAACCTCACCATACCTGACCAATCACTTTGGTCAGGTATTATCGCATCCACACTTTTATATCGGCCAAACCATTTCTCTGTAGCATACCCAGTTGCTGCTCTACATTAGAGTTTTGTTCAAACTCAAATGCATCTAGCTGCTCGTCGAAAGTAATATGGGCTACACCGTCGCCACCGCGTTTTTTAACTTGATGAAGCGAAATGTCAGCTAAATTAATAGAGGTTTCCCAACTAATTACTTGCCCACCAAGTAAGGGTAATGGGTAGAAAGACCAACCAATTGAGGCAGTTATATTTGTCATATTTCCGTTAGGTAATTGGAAAGAATACTCTGCAATCGCTTTACAAAGCTCTGAAGAGTAACTGTCTATTTTATTGCACTTAAAGTCACGTAAAAGTAATAAAAACTCATCACCGCTCCAGCGCGCTACGTAGTCAGAGCCCTGCGTACGCGAGTTTAATAGCGCAGCCATTTGCTGCAAACAGCTGTCACCTGCAATTGGACCAAAGGCATCATTTATACGGCTAAAGTTATCTAAATTAATAATAACCAGTACAAGTGATTTCCCTTGAGCCTGTAATGACTGTGAATTACGTTGAAAATGCTCAATATCTTTTGGTAATTGATCAAACAAGAAACGACGGCTACGCAAACCTGTAAGCTCATCAGAGTGGCTTACAAGTTTAAGTTGTGAGTTAACTTGCCCAAGCTTATCATTCGCTTGTCGAAGCTCTAACGTACGCTCTGTAATTAAACCTTCAAGCACTTCTTGTTTTCTGCGTTCTTGTGCTTTAAGCACCCAAAATACTAAGTAAAGAAGTAAAATAAAGCCACTGGTGATCAGTAATCTAAAGTAAATCGTTTCATCAAACCGCTCTGGCACAATAAACTCATACTCTACGTATTGCGCCTTTGACCAATCTTCACCTTGGCGTTTTGCCTCTAACTGAAATAAAAATGCCCCAGCTGGTAAGTTGGTATAAATAGCCTCGCGGCGCGTGTTTGCATAACGCCAATCATTGTCCAAACCACTTAACTGATACCTAAACTCAATACTGTTTGGCGCATAATAGTCTATCGCCGTATAGGTTAGTGTTATGTCTCGCTCGTCAGTTTCTAAAGTCGGCTTTTTACCTAGCGCAGCCGTTGTTAAATTACGCTCAGGAGTTGTAATTGTTTCAATAGTTGGTTTTAACGACAGCACCCCAAATAGCTCTACATTTTTAGGTATCTCAACAACACCTTGTAGGCTCGGATACCACATTGAGCTGCCCATATTGACAACTGCATCATGGCCTAAACCACTACAACATTGGTTAGCTTTGCCGTCAAGCTGGCGATCGAATGACGAAATCACCTCTTCTACTTTTAAACTTTCTATGTTTGTTTTGAACTGCTCCGCTGGCATTCTGTAAACACCTTTCATGGTGCTAACCCACACGTTATTTAATTTTTCGTCGTACTCCAAGCTAAATATAGAGCCATACGGTAACCCATTTGCGGCATCAAGCTGTCGCCATTGGCCCTGCGTGCTTCGGTAAAATAATCCATCATTAAGCGAGCCTATTAAAATACCCACGCCATCAATATGCAAAACACTTGTAATATAAGCACTTTCAAGTGAAGTTTGATCCCCGACCTTTTCGATACCGCGATCAGTAAAGTAATACGCACCTTTACTGGTACCTATGACACCAAAGTTTCCTTTGTCTAGTACATAAGTTATAAATTTACTGCCTAAAAAGGCGTTATAAGCAAAGGGAGTTAAACCTGCAAAGTTGAGCCTGTAGAGCCCACGGCCGGTGCCAATCCAAAACCCGCCTTTACTAGAGCGACTTATAGCAAAAACGGGATTATCACGCAGTGCACGCCCAGGCACACTAAAGAGTTTATCGTCTTCGTATACGAACAACCCTCGCCCAGTGGCAATGTATACGCGCTCTCCATCAAACTGTAAATCGTGTACTGAGGCACGTCCATACTGACTACTTGGAATTAAGTTAATATAACTTTTATTCAAGTCAAAATAACCAACACCACTTTTATTAGCGACCCATAATTTACCATCTGGAGCTTGGCTCAGCGCCATAACCGCTTCAGTCATTTGTGAAACAGCAGCGTGCCTTTCTACTCGCCCTTCGTGAGCAAGCCACAACCCTTCACTGAAGCTTGCTAACCAAATATTATTTTTATCATCTCTAAAAATATCAGCAAACCAAATACTTTGATCTAGCTGGCTCGGTTCAACCCATTGCCATTGGCTGGATTTATCTCTGAATAACAAGCGCCCATAAGTGGAAATCCATAAACCACCATCGCTGTCACTCATGAATTTATACACAGCAGAGTTATTCGCGTTGGGTAATGGAAAGGGCCTTAACTCGTCGTCTAAATCTAAAAAGTAAGCGCCTAGCTCTGAAGCTAAATATAAATTCCCATTTAAAAATGCAAGATCATGAACGATCGTTTGAGCTAAACGCTCGGGTAACGATATTTTAGCAGTAAGCTCTAAACGCAGTTTGGCAAAATCGGAGGAGTTTTTAGTTAAGCGTAACAAGTGACGATCGTTTACAAGCCAAATACCTTCTGGCGAAAGCGCCATTTGGCTCACTGAACCCACTATTTGAGTTATAACGGTTGCATTAGCCGTTGGTAAAATAGCTTTAGATTGACCGCGTAAGTTAACTTGACCACGACCAACGTAATATAACCCGTTTGCGGCTATCCAAGTGCCCCCTTTGGAGTCTTCTAGAATATCCCTTACAGGGCCTTTAATGTTAAATGCCTGCGCTGCAAAGGTCGCTGGATTAATAACCACTAAACCACTTCTAGTACCAACCCAAAGTAGTCCATTCGAATCGATTAAAAGCTTATTAATGCCATTGCTTGGTAAAAAATCGCTATTTTGGGTATTGTAGTTTGTAAACGTAGTGCCATCAAAACGGCTCAGACCAAACTGTGTGCCTAGCCAAATGTAGCCTTGCTGATCTTGCACTACGCTTTTTAATGATTGTGACGGTAACCCGTCTTTAATATTCCACTGTTTAACAACATAGTCAGTAATTGAAGCCCCACTTGGCATTGCGCACAACATCAGTACACACACCAGTAAAAATCGCATCATACGCTGCCACCTAGTTAAACTAATCAAATATAAACACTAAAAGGGTAGTAAACCTGCTTTTATTAATGCTTGCAAACAAATCAATGAAAAAATACCCGCTAACACGTCATCCGCCATAATCCCAAAGCCACCATGTACGCGTTTGTCTAACATACGAATCGGGCCTGGTTTTGCAATATACAAAAAAGCGAAAAAGTAAAAAGCCAACTAATAAAGTTTGCCAATTTAATGCTGCACCTATCATGGTGATGTAGTAACCAGCGACTTCATCCCACACAATAGCAGGATGGTCATGCACACCCAGATCATCAGCTGTTTTACCGCATGCCCAAATACCAAAGACACTGATCACAACTGCAAATACTATTTGTAACCAGATTGGATAATGCATTGTTATAAATATAAATGGCAATGCTGCAAATGTGCCAAATGTACCCGGCGCTTTTGGTGCAAGGCCAGTACCAAACCCTAAACCAAAAAACTAGGTGTGGGCGTTTTAAGTTAAATAATCGGTTTTTATTCAAACCTGCTCCTTTGTAAAATGCTCAAAGCCCTGTTGCTCAAAGTTAAACATTTCACCATTTTGTAAAAGTTCAATCTTACCGTTACCACTTTTTATCTGCCCAATACAGGTAATATCCACACCATATTGGCTTAGCTTTAAATCAAGCATACCTTTATTGTTATCGGGAACAGTAAAAATTAATTCATAGTCATCGCCGTAGCTAAGAATAAACGGTAATTGCTTATTAAAATCTAAGCTTGCTTTCATTGCCTCTGATGTAGGAATACTCTCAACATTAATCTCTGCATTTACTTGGGACATTTCAAGAATATGTGTTAAATCGGCAAGTAATCCATCTGATACGTCAATAGCTGACGTTGCAAGCCCACGGATGACCTGACCCGCAGCAACGCGCGGTGTTGGGTAGTCAAATCGATTGTTTAAGTATTCTAAATGCGTAGGATCTATATTAATACCTTGCTTCCGTGCTTCAATAGCAAGACCCGCGTCCCCTAAAGGACCCGTAACATAAATCCAATCACCTACTTTTGCACCACTTCTACGAAGTGCCTTACCTTCCGGCACGGTACCTTTAGCGCAAATAGTAATGGTAAGTGGCCCTTGAGTGGTATCGCCACCAATAATTTGTACATTGAAGTATTCTGCAATTTCATGCATGCCTTCAGTAAATTCTGCAATCCACTGAGAATCTATTGTCGGTAACGTTAGTGCAACAGATACCCACGTAGGTTCAGCACCCATTGCAGCTAAATCACTTAAATTAACAGCAAGCGCTCTATGCCCCAATGCGCGAGGAGAAATATCTTCAAAAAAGTGCACGCCTTCAACCAAAGTATCGGTTGTGACTGCAAGTTGGCAGTTTTGTGGAACAGTGACAAGCGCGCAATCATCCCCTATACCTAGGTTAACATCACGACGAGAAATACCGCGACCTTTAAAGTAGCGGTTAATTAATTCAAATTCCTTCATACACAAAAAAGCCGACCTATGCCGGCTCTCCTTTTAACGGTTATATAAAGTAAATCTCTGAAAGCAAAGTCAGAGAAAAATACTATTACTTGCGTAAATGCTTTACAGCTTTATCAAGTACACCGTTTACAAATTTATGACTGTCTTCTGCGCCAAATATTTTGGCAAGCTCAATACCTTCGTTGATAGCAACTTTGTAAGGTACATCTTCACGGAACTTAAGTTCGTAGCTGCTTAAACGTAAAATTGCTCGCTCAACCATATCTAAGTCATCAAATGGACGCGTTAAATGAGGTGATACTGATTCATCAAGTAGCTTATAATTTACAGCTACACCTGAGGCTAAATCTTTAAAGTATTCAACATCAATTTTAGTAACGTCGTTTTCGATCAACATTTGTTGCTCGATGTCGGCAATTGCATTACCGCTTAATTGCCAAGAATAAACGGCTTGAAGTGCTAAGATACGTGCTTTACGTCTTGCTGCTGGTTTCACAAAAATTCCTTAAACTTAAATTTTATCTAACACATTAACCATTTCAAGCGCACCCAAAGCAGCTTCGCCGCCTTTGTTACCCATTTTGGTACCTGCGCGCTCAATAGCTTGTTCAATGCTTTCAGTGGTTAATACGCCAAATGCAACCGGTATATCATACTCAAGTGATACTTGCGCAAGACCTTTGTTTGACTCGCCAGCAACTAGGTCAAAGTGTGGTGTTCCACCTCTTATCACTACGCCTAAAGCGATGATTGCATCATACTCTTTTTTTGCTGCAACGCGTTTTGCCGCTAAAGGTAATTCAACTGCACCCGGTACATAAATCACAGTAATGTCGTCATCAGATACACCACCGGTACGTTTTAGCTCATCAACAGCACCTTCAAGTAGGCTGCTACCAATAAAGTCATTAAAACGAGAAATGACAATGGCAAATTTTTTGCCCGGTGCGTACTTATTACCTTCAATAATTTTCATTTGATAACCCTAAAAATAAGTTCAAGCGGTTGCGATTGCGCAAAAATTGCTGCGCATCATACCATAATAATAATAAAATAGCCTAGTTTAAGCGTTTGCCTATTGTGGCTCAATGTAATCAATAACTTCTAAATGAAAGCCCGAAAGTGCATGGTATTTTTTAGGGCGACTCATTAATCGCATTTGCTCAATTCCTAAATCTGCAAGAATTTGTGAGCCTACACCAACAGTACGAGAAGTACCTTGAAATTTACGCGGTGTAACATTTTCACCAGCGTCTGCAGCAGCAAATGCTTTAACTGTTGCTTCAAGCTCTTCAGTACTTTCTTGTTTACCTAAAATGACTAGCACACCGTCATTTTTAGCTATATATGCCATTGCATCTGATAAGCCCCAGCTTCTGTCTGCGCTTCTATCCGAAAGTAAAATATCGTTAAACGTACTTTGTAAATGCACACGCACCAAGGTTGGTTCTTGCGCTTTAATTTCACCCTTGAGTAGTACGTAGTGTAACTGACCGTCAATCGTGTCTTTGTAAGTGACTAAGTCAAATTCACCATGCTCTGTTGGCAGTTTACACTTAGCCACTTTTTCGATTGTGGTTTCGTTTAAATTGCGGTATTCAATTAAATCAGCAATTGTGCCAATTTTAATGTCGTGCTCTTTAGCAAAAACTTCTAAATCAGGGCGGCGTGCCATGGTGCCATCAGCATTTAAAATTTCAACAATAACAGAAGACGCTTCAAGCCCTGCTAAGCGAGCTAAATCACAACCGGCTTCTGTATGCCCTGCACGTGTTAATACACCACCTGGCTGTGCCATAATCGGAAAAATATGACCCGGCTGTACAATATCGCTAGGAACAGCACCTTTAGCGATAGCTGCTTGTACCGTGCGTGCTCTATCTGCTGCTGATATACCTGTGGTTACGCCTTTTGATGCTTCTATCGACATAGTAAAGTTAGTTGAAAACGCAGCGCCATTATTTTTAACCATTAAAGGCAAGTCTAGTTGCTCACAACGCTCTTGTGTCATCGTTAAACAAATTAAACCACGGCCATGAGTAGCCATAAAGTTAATTGCTTCTGCGCTAATATGCTCCGCAGCAATAATTAGATCACCTTCATTTTCTCTGTCTTCATCGTCCATTAAAATAACCATTTTACCGGCTTTAATGTCATCTATAATTTCTTGTGCGCTGTGTAAATTCATAAATTCGCTCGTGTAAGTTGTCAGTTTCGTTATTTAATAAAGCCCGCTTTTGCGAGTAAGCTCATTGATATATCTGCGCCGGTTGGCTGCTCTGCGCCTTTGATAAGACGCTCTAAATAACGTGCAATTTGATCGACTTCTAAATTAACTTGAGTGCCTACTTTAAAGTCGGCAATTGTTGTTTGACCGCTGGTGTGCGGCACAATAGTTAATTTAAATTTATTACCTTCAACAGCGTTAACTGTCAGGCTTATACCATCAATACATACCGACCCTTTGTACGGTATGTATTTCATTAAACTTTCATCGGTTGTCAGCCAATATTCAGTAGCTCTTGCATTAGCTGTAATCGCCGTTATTGTTGCAATACCATCAACATGGCCAGACACTAAATGCCCACCTAAACGCGAAACCGGTTGCATCGCTTTTTCAAGGTTAACTGTTTGCCCTATTGAATAATGTGCAAAACCAGTTAAATGAATTGTTTCGTTAGATAAATCAGCGCTAAAACCATCAACATGTTTATCAACTACCGTTAAACACACGCCATTTGTTGCAATACTGTCACCCAGCTTTACGTCACTCATATCAAGGTCGGCGCTTTGAATACGAATGGCTAAATCGCCTTGTTTTTTTTGTAATAAAGCAATTTTGCCTGTGGCTTCTATTATCCCAGTAAACATAGCGCTACTCTTCTTTGTTAAATGATTTTAATGCGTACGTTTTTAACGCGTTGATACGTAAATCGTCACCAATGCGAACACACTCATTAAAAGATAAATCGATAGTATCTTGCATACTCGTCAATTCAGGTAAGTTTACTAAACTTTTAGCATCATAACCCATCAGTTTTGGTGCGATATAAAAAACATACTCGTCAATTAAATCAAGCTCGGTCATTTTCCCCGCAAGGGTTGCCCCAGCTTCCAGCCATATATTATTAAACTGATGCTTTGCTAGTGTTTGTAATACATCGGTTAAATCAACCTTACCCTGTTGCTCGCGCACCGCTATGTGCTTAACAAAATGCGGCCACTGCATTGAATTATCAACCTTGGTAGTAAATATAATTACCGGGTGCGCTATTTTAAATAGCGCAAGGTCAGGTGTTAATCTGTTTTGCGAGTCTATTATAACACGCACCGGCTGACGTAGCGGTAAGTTGGTTGGTAATGAATACGGTAACTCACTTGCTCGAACATTAAGTTTTGCATTATCAACAAGAACCGTATCGGCCCCCGTCAAAATGGCACAGCTTTGAGCGCGGTATAGCTGCACATCTTTTCGTGCAGCAGGGCCTGTGATCCACTTACTTTTTCCGTTTTTTAGCGCTGTTTTACCGTCTATACTGGCTGCTAATTTACAAGTTACGTAAGGAAGCCCTTGCTCCATACGCTTAAAAAAACCAAAGTTTAATGCGCGAGCCTCTTGTTCAAGCAACCCATGAGCAACTTCTATTCCGGCGTCACTCAGTATTTTAAGGCCTTTACCTGCCACTTGCGGGTTGGTATCAACCATGGCTGCAATCACCTTTTTAATACCAGCAGCCTTGAGTCCTTCAGCACAGGGGGGCGTGCGCCCGTAATGGCTACAAGGTTCAAGTGTTACATAGGCAGTTGCACCTTTTGCTTTTTCGCCGGCTACAGCAAGTGCATTTACCTCTGCATGTCCTTGCCCTGCTAACTGATGAAACCCTTCACCAATTATTTGATTATCTTTTACAAGTACACAGCCAACATTAGGATTAGGCGTTGTGGTAAATCGACCTTTTTTAGCAAGCTCAATAGCACGCGCCATATATAGTTTATCGTGCTCGGTAAATGCTGATTGGCTGCTCATGCTTATTCCCCTAAACGGGCAATTTCTTCGCCAAACTCTCGTATATCCTCAAACGAGCGATATACTGACGCAAACCTTACATAAGCGACTTTATCTAACTTTTTAAGCGCTTCCATAATGCATTCACCCACCAAATGGCTTGAAATTTCTCGCTCACCCGTTGCACGTAATTGCGACTTTATTATATTGACTACTTCATCAACTTGTTCTGTACTGACGGGACGCTTCTCAAGTGCACGATTTAAACCATTTAGTAACTTATCTTCGTTAAATGGTTCGCGACTGCCGTCTTGTTTTACAACACGCGGCATAACCAGCTCTGCCCCTTCAAACGTGGTGAAACGTTCATGGCAATCGTTACATTCACGACGGCGGCGAACTTGATGGCCACCGCCAACAAGGCGGGAATCTATAACTTTGGTGTCTTTTGCTGTACAAAATGGGCAATGCATAACTAAAGGTATCCGTTTTAAAAACAAAAAAGCCGCTAAAAAGCGGCTTTTATAATAGCATGATTGCTTATGTGATCTAAATTACCGTTTTACTTTATTAAGCGTAAACAGGTAGTTTTGCACAAATTGCTTTCACTTTTTCTTTTACTTGCGCTTGAACAGACTCATCAGCAATGTTGTCTAGTACATCACAAATCCAGCCAGCAAGCTCTTTAGATTCAGCCTCTTTGAAACCACGGCGCGTGATTGCAGGAGAACCAATGCGTAAGCCAGACGTTACAAACGGAGAACGCGGATCATTTGGAACTGAGTTTTTGTTAACCGTAATGTTCGCATTACCTAATGCTGCATCAGCATCTTTACCCGTAATATCTTTATCGATTAAATCAAGTAAGAACAAGTGATTGTCTGTTTTACCAGAAACAACTTTGTAGCCACGCTCTTGTAATACGCTAACCATTGCTTGCGCATTTTTAACAACTTGTGTTTGGTATTCTTTAAATTCTGGTTGTAAAGCTTCTTTGAATGCCACTGCTTTTGCAGCAATAACGTGGCATAAAGGACCACCTTGGCCACCAGGGAATACAGCACTGTTAAGCTTTTTGTAAATTGCTTCGTCGCCACATGCAGAAATAATTAAACCGCCACGAGGGCCCGCTAATGTTTTATGCGTTGTTGTAGTAACAACATGTGCAAATGGTACTGGGCTTGGGTAAACACCCGCAGCAATTAAACCTGCAACATGCGCCATATCAACAAACAAGTAAGCATCTACTTTGTCTGCAATTTCGCGAAACTTAGCCCAATCAACAATACCTGAATAAGCAGAAAAACCCGCGATAATCATTTTTGGCTTGTGCTCTAGTGCTAACGCTTCAACTTGTGCGTAATCAATTTCGCCAGTCTCTTCGTTTAGGCCATACTGAATTGCGTTATATGTTTTACCTGAAAAGTTTACGTGTGAACCATGAGTTAAATGGCCACCGTGTGCTAGGCTCATGCCAAGTACTGTATCAAGCGGGCTTAATAAGGCTTGGAAAACAGCGGCATTGGCTTGCGAACCTGCATGCGGCTGAACGTTTGCGTAGTCAGTACCAAACAATTCGTTTGCACGGTCAATAGCTAATTGCTCAACCACGTCTACGTGCTCACAGCCACCGTAGTAACGCTTGCCAGGATAACCTTCCGCATATTTGTTAGTAAGTTGAGAACCCTGTGCTTCAAGTACGCGTGGGCTACAGTAGTTTTCAGATGCAATTAACTCAATGTGCTCTTCTTGACGTGATGTTTCTTTACTCATCGCGTCAAATAACTCTGGATCAAAGTCCGAAATATTCATGCTACGTTCTAACATTGGGGGCTCCTGGGCAACGTGTATGGTATTTTTTAGAGGCTATATTATACGCTTAAAACCGCACTTTGCCTACGTTCTTAAGTTGAGGATATTTAATCAGGGATTGAAACTATTTCACACCCTTTTTAAGATGATATTTTTAAATAACTTACATAATTATTTTAAATGTTTTTTATTTATTACATTTAATTAGTTAATTAAAAAAGCTATTTCACGGTTTAAAATAGTGCAAAAAAGCGGCTATAGCCGCTTTCGTGTTTACTTAATATTTAAGCTAACTTAGCCAGTATTTCTGTACGCAAAGCGTCGTAATCGGCGTTTATGTCGCTTGCAAGACATGGTTTAGCCAATGCGTCGCTCAATGGCTTTGGCATATCTAGTTCAATATTTAGTATGCCTTCTACACTTTCTTTAAACTTAGCTGGATGTGCAGTTGCTAAAAAGATTCCCGCAGCACCCGGTGCTCGGTTATTAACTAAACCTTGGTAGGCAATTGCTGTATGTGGCTCTGCAACATACCCTGTTTGATGAATATTTTTCATCACCGTTTGAGTGTTTTCTTCGTCAACACTAATTGAGTAAAAGTTGTCGTAACTAAACCAGTTGTTGTCCAACATAGTTTGCACACGTGGCCAGTTATTTGGCTTACTCACGTCCATCGCATTTGAAAGCGATTCAAGCGTTGCATTAGGCAACCAATTTTTATCAAGTATAAAACGAGGAACGGTGTCGTTTTGGTTTGTTGTTGCACTTAACTTTCCAACTGGCAACCCTATTACAGCGCCAATCATTGCAGCGCATACATTACCAAAGTTACCACTTGGTACAGAAATATGCGCTGTTGCACGCTTTTCTATTGGCAGTTGTGCAATCGCTTCAAAGTAATAACACACCTGAGCGACTAAGCGGCTTATGTTTATTGAATTTGCTGAATTTAAACCAAGTGTAGATTTAACTTCTTCATCTAAAAACGACTTCTTAACAAGTTCTTGGCAATCGTCAAAACTGCCATCAACCGCGTAGCAGTGAATATTGCCACCTAATGTAGTAAATAGCTTTTGCTGAGCAAGTGAAATTTTTCCTTTGGGATAAAGAATAACCACATCAATGTTTGGTTTATTGTAAAATGCATGTGCAACCGCTGCACCAGTATCACCTGATGTTGCTGTTAAAATAGTCACCTTTTCACCTTGGTTAAACTGCGCTAAGCATTCAGCCATAAAGCGCCCACCAAAATCTTTAAAGGCAAGCGTAGGACCATGAAATAGCTCCAAACAATAGGTGTTTTCTTCTACCTCGACTAACTTAACAGGAAAATTAAACGCATTTTTAACCATGTCGGCAACAGTGCTACTTGGCAACTCATCACCAATTAAATGTGATAAAATTTTGCTACTGCGCGTAACAAAATCCATATCAAGTAATGCGTCAACATCAGTCATAGGCGCTAACGATTCAGGAAAAAACACACCTTGGTTACGTCCAAGTCCTGTTTTTACTGCTTCAACAAACGACACTTTTTGTGAGTTATCTTTTAAATTATGTAATTGCATGACTTCTAATCCTATAAAACATTTAATTGACGCGTGCCGTCGTTATCTAACTTACAAATATGGCAAAAACCTTGCTCATTTATATAATTATCTTTTAACCATTTAGCGCATTGCTCGGCCGCTTCAAGTGTTTTACATACAGTAAATAAGGTAGGCCCTGCGCCTGAAATACTAACTACCTCAGCTCCAAGTGCGGGTAAACTTGCTTTCGCCTCGCTAAAACCAGTAATAAGCGGTGCACGGTAAGGTTCTGCTATTTCGTCTTTCATTATGCTTAATGCATCGTCAAAACGTGCTGTTAATAACAAGCTACTAAAAGAGGATAAACGCTGCGCAAACTCAACGCTTGCATGCATGCTAAGATCTTTTGGCAAAACAGAACGTGCTTTTGCTGTATTAAGCGAAAAGCCTGGAAACGCCGCAACGTAATACCAGTTTTCATCAACCGGTAGTTCTATAGATTTATTAGGAATTAAATCGCCAGTTAGCTGCAAACCGCCCAAATAACAGGGCGTAATGTTATCGTAATGGCGTCCGCCACTTACAACTGCTTCAAAATCTGCCATCAACTCAATTAGCTGTACTTGACTTAACTGTGTTTTTGCAAATTTATCAAGCGCTGCAAATGTAGCAACCACCGAACAAGCGCTCGATCCTAAGCCAGAACCAATTGGCAGGTTTTTTTTAAGCTCTAGTTTTACCGTTGGCATATCTGGTGCGACATGAGCTCTAAAGTGCACTAGACACTGATAAGCTAAGTTCTCTTTCGCATCGCTTGGTAATTTATGAGCATATTCGCCTGAACAAACAAACTCATCACAAGGGGCTGCGCTAACAAGTGCTACATCCCCCAATAAACTACCATCAATTGGCGCAAGAGCAGCACCTAGCGCATCAAATCCAACTGCAAAATTACCAATAGATGCAGGCGCATATACTTCAATCATTTTCGACTCCTAGCGCGATAATGTTTTTAAAACGTCTGCAAATACACCTGCAGCAGTTACTTCAGAGCCAGCGCCGTAACCACGAATTACAAAAGGACGTGGTTGGTAGTATTGACTTAAAATTGCAAGCGCATTTTCACCATCGCGAATAACATTAAGCGCATGTGATGAATCAACCGCCTCAATACCTACTTTACAGTGGCCTTCTTTAATTGTCCCCACGTAACGAAGAACTTTTCCTTCACTTGCCGCTTGCTCAATACGTGCGTTAAAGTCAGCGTCTAAGCTAGGTAGTTTTGCCATAAACTCATCAATACTATCTCCTTCGGCAAACCCTTGTGGTAATACCGACTCTACTTCGATGTCGGATAGCTCTAATTTCATACCTGCTTCACGCGCAATAATTAACAACTTACGCGCAACATCAGTTCCCGATAAATCATCACGAGGATCTGGCTCTGTAAAACCACTTTCTTTTGCTTTAATGGTTGCCTCTGACAGTGATAAACCATCTTGCAAAGCGCCAAACATGTATGACAATGAGCCCGATAAAATACCGCTAAATTCAAGTAATTCATCTCCTGCACCAAATAAAGACTGCAAATTATCGATAACAGGAAGGCCTGCACCTACGTTTGTTTCGTATAAAAACTTGCGGTTATTTTTTTGTGTAGCAGCAATCAAATCTTGGTAATACGTATATGAGCTGGTTGTTGCCTTTTTATTGGCTGCAACAACATGAAAACCCGCATTTAAAAAGTCAACATATTGCGCTGCAAGTGCATCAGACGATGTACAATCCACCAGCACAGGATTAACTAAGTGATTTTGTTTAACAAATTGCTCAACGAGTTTTAGGTCAAATGACTGCTCTGATACTGCTAATTTTTGCTGCCAATCACTAAAGGCAATACCCTCGCTATCAAGATGTAACTGACGAGAGTTAGCAACGCCGTACAAATTAAGTTTAATGTTACGCTTTTCAAGCCATGCTTGTTGGCGCTCTAATTGAGATATCAGTTCTTGCCCTACTAAGCCACACCCTAGTAAAAACACATCAATTGAAGGCACATGCGTGAAAAAGTTTTCATGGCATATTTTCACTGCGTCGTTGCATAACTCACCGTCAATTACAGCTGAAATAGCACTTTCAGTAGAATCTTGTGCAATTGCCACAATGTTTACTTGTGCTTGAGAAAGGGATGCAAAAAACTTAGCGGCTAAACCACGGTGTGCGCGCATGTTATCACCCACAAGCGTTACTATGGCTAAATTACGCTGTACTTGAACAGGCTCAATTAAACCTGCTTGAGATTCAAGCTCAAACGCTGTTTGTAAAGCAGTTAAAGCAAGGGCTAAGTCGCTCTCATGTACACAAAAGCTAATGCTAAATTCACACGACGATTGAGTGATCAACACTATAGATACGTTATCGTGGGCAAGCGCATTAAAAACTTTAGAGGCCATGCCTACTTTGCCTTTCATTCCTGGACCCGAGACAGTCAGCATAGCTAAATCTTGCAGGCTTGAAATTGCTTTTACAGGCTCGTCTGATGAAAAGTCATTTCCGATTAGCGACCCTTGGGCATCAGGGTTATGCGTATTTTTTATTTCACACGGCACGCCCGCTTTGGCACAAGGCAAAATAGTTTTTGGGTGAAGTACTTTAGCGCCAAAGTAAGAAAGCTCCATTGCCTCTTTGTATGACAAAAAGTCAACTTTAGTGGCTTTTTTGATATAACGAGGATCTGCGCTGTAAACACCATCAACATCAGTCCAAATTTGGCAAACATCTGCCTCTAAACACGCCGCTGCAATAGCCGCTGAGTAATCAGATCCATTGCGCCCCAGTGTTGTAAGCTCGCCTTTATCATTGCTTGCTGTAAAACCGGGCATAATATAAATCGTGGCTGGCTTTTCTTTTAATGCCGCTTGAAAATGCGCTTTACTTGCAACTAAATCAACTTCAGCATCAATAAAACCACCTGTTGATGCAACGCAACTTGTCGCCTCTAAATAAACCGCTTTATGTGAGTTCAATAAGCGCTGCATAAGCGACACACTTACTCGCTCGCCAAAGCTTATAACAAACGCACGCACTTGATCGGGGCAGCACTTAATTAAAGATACACCATCAAGCTTATTTTTTAGTTCTTCAAAATTTGGCCAGTGGTCAATTGGGCCATAGCCTTTTTCCACGGCTGCTTTTAGCTCGTTACAACGACTCGTTAAAGCCTCCCATAAAGAGCTAAAGTCTTGGCCTTGTTCTGCCGAACTCGCTAGAGCAACTAGTGAGTCGGTCATTCCACCGGGCGCCGATAATACCAAAAGCATTTCATCTTTTAATTGTGCTTTAACTAATTGAGCTACCTGCTCAAGGCAGGCAAAGTCGGCAAGTGATGATCCACCAAATTTTAAAACGCGCATTGTTTATGTTCCTCATCCCATAAAACGAAAAAAGGCCTGTGTTCTAAGTGAACACAGGCCTTTAAATTTGTTGCACCGACCTATGCCACTATCCAGAAAGAATGGTGGTTGTAATAATAATGGTCAGTACGCGATTAATT
Source organism: Pseudoalteromonas sp. BSi20480 (assembly GCF_000241365.1). NCBI lineage: Bacteria > Pseudomonadati > Pseudomonadota > Gammaproteobacteria > Alteromonadales > Pseudoalteromonadaceae > Pseudoalteromonas > Pseudoalteromonas sp. BSi20480. Next base: position 27,725 of record NZ_BADX01000156.1, read on the forward strand.
GTTTTCATGGGGTAAGACTGCCTTAACAAAGGCTATGCTGTCAAGTGCAAATTAAAAGATAAAACAGCCTTTTTCGATATAAAAAAACCTAGTGAATGCCAAATTTATGCAAAATATTGTCCATTCTTGTTTTATCTATTGGTTTATTAATAAAATCGATAGCACCTAACTGAGCTACACGTAATTTCATTTTCTCTTGTATATCAGCAGAAATAACAAGTACAAAACACTCAATCTTGTTTATTTTTATGTATTCAAGAACGCCAACGCCGTCAATCTCAGGCATAGTTAAATCCAAACATAACAAATCAAAGCGGTTAGTTTTTAGTAATTCAATAGCTTGTGCGCCATTTGTAGCTTGCTGAATATCTGCATCTATACACTGTTGCAAACATCTGATTACTTGTTTTCGTGCAACTGTTGAGTCATCACACACTAAAATAGAAAAATTCATATTATAAAACTACTAAATAAGCATAATTAATGTCGTTAAGGGCGGCTGTCGTTGGTAAGCTCATACCCCAGTGCAATAGTACCTATATTTACAACATAATACCTGGGCTTTTTGTCCACATTTTGTAACAATCTATTATTGAATAAACTTAACAAGCCAAAAGGGATAGTTTATTATTACTTAAAAGTATAAAAAACAAACAAAAACCAGTTAATCAATAATATACAAACACTCTTAAGCAGTTAGTATGTGGCAAATAAAAGCAAAAATCAGCCCTTATTTATCATAAAATAAATCATTTATTATTTGTTTTTAAGCATTTATTGACTAAATTTTAAATAGTAGTGTAAATACTTAATTATATCTCAAGGAATTGTTGACCTCTCATGCTACAGAAAAGCCTTTCTAAAAGATTACTGACCAGTGTGTTATCGGTCTATTTTTTGCTTACCTTTGTAGTGACATGCGGGCAGGTGCTTGCTGAGTATTTAAACACTAAAGATTACATAAAAGATGAATTAGCAACCTTACAAAAAACCTTCAGCCGTAGCTTAACACGAGCTATTTGGGAGCTTAATACAAAACAAACAATCACCACCGCAGAAGGGCTACTCGCTATCCCCATGATAGAAGGGATCATAGTGCGTGATGACAGTGGTGAAGTTATTTCGCAGCTTGGTCGCTCTTTAGATATTCATAAACTCTATAGCCAGCAACTTGTCCAAGAAGAAGCCATGCTTGAAGACTCTAAATCAGGCTTGTTTGGCTATACATTCCCTCTCATATTCGAATTTTCAGGACGAGCCACACAAGTCGGTGATGTTACGTTATTTTCAAGTCGAGAAGTTGTATTAAGCAGAATAATGGTATCAATCTACTTTTTGATTGGTAATGCCATGATTAAGACTACATTCTTAATTATTTTATTTTTAATGGCCTTTAGAAAGCTACTTACCGACCCGCTTTATCAGCTCACCGAACAAATTGAAAACCTGCAACTCGATGAGCTAGAAGGGCAGCACATCGAAATTGAAACTGAAGAACACAATGAGCTTAAGGTAATGGAACACTCTTTTAATAACTTAATCGATAAGGTGGTTCAGTACAGAAAAGAGCTTGAACGAACTCAAAATAAATTAATTATTAGCAACGAGAAGTTAGACCAACATAACATACAATTAGAACAGGATGTTGCGCGTAAAACGTCTAACTTAAGTCAAGCAATGATGGAATTACAACAGCAAAAATATGAATTAGAAAAACAAAAAATAGTATTAACAGATGAGGTAGACCTTCGCCGCAGTACCGAAAAAGAACTGATCACCAAACAAGCAGAATCTCAACGCTATATTGATGAATTAAAACTGGCTCAAGAGCGACTCGTTGGTACAGAAAAGATGGCGGCATTAGGCGGCCTCGTTGCAGGTATTACACACGACATAAACACGCCTATTGGCATCGGTGTAACTGCAGTATCATTTTTAGAGGAGCGTTTAAATAAGTTAGAAAGTGCCTATGCTGAAAAAACACTTTCGCCCAAGGCGTTGGAAGAGTTTATTAATGAAGCGAAACAAAGCACAAGCTTGCTCACAACAAATTTAGATAGAGCCTCTGACCTTATTGCAAGTTTTAAGCAAATTGCTGTAGACCAAGCCAGTGAAGCTGTGCGTACCATAAACTTTAAAGATTATGTAAATGAAGTAATTCGATCGCTTCACCCTAAATTGAAAAAAACATCGCACACTATTAATCTACAGTGCCCTGATGACCTAGTATTAAATTTGCCAGCCGGCGCCATAAGCCAAATATTTACTAATCTCATTGTTAACTCACTCATTCATGGTTTTGAAGGTAAAGAAAATGGTGTTATGGACATTAACATCACAAGTGACGAAACCAACCTAACCATTAACTACAAAGACAACGGCAACGGAGTCACCGCTGAGCAGCTTGAAAAATTATTCAATCCGTTTTTCACCACCAAGCGAGATGAAGGTGGCAGTGGTTTGGGCACTCACATAATGTTTAATTTAGTTAAACAGACACTAAGCGGCTCAATTGAAGCGACAAGCGAGCCAGGCCAAGGACTGCACTATTTTATACAATTTCCTAAAAATATGGCTAAGCCTCTGTCTATATTCAATCAAAGCTAATTTAAATAGTCGTTAATCAGTCATTTCGAGGAGCGACTTTTATTGTTATGATTGAGCAAATTTTTCAGATGGATTATCTCCCCTATGTGGTTTAGTAACCTTATTTGTTACCGCTTTAAACAAGATGTTTCGTACACACAAGAAGACTTTGATAAAGCATTAGAACAAGATCTATTTCGTCCTTGCACAGGTCAAGAGCTCTCTACGTTTGGCTGGACGAAAGCATTTGGAAAGCATAGCGAAGCACTTTCTCACTTCTCTCAAAAAAGTATTTTAGTGTGCGCTAAACGCGAAGAAAAAGTATTACCCGCATCAGTCATCAACGAATTAGTTGCCGAAAAAGTTGATCAAATTGAAGCTGAAGAAAACCGCCCCGTTAAAAAGAAAGAAAAAGACGAACTTAAAGAAAATATTCTTCACACCCTACTTCCGCAAGCATTTAAAAAGTCGAGCTTACAATTTGCATTTATTGACCAGGAAAACGGTTGGGTTGTGGTTAATAGTGCAAGCTTTAATAAAGCTGAAGAGCTGTTAGCACTGTTACGTAAATCGTTAGGTACGCTTCCAGTTGTGCCTGCATTTGCAAATTATGACCTTGATGTATTTTTAACCGATTGGCTAACTAACTTCAGCACACCTGAAGGCTTTGCAATTGGTTCTGACGCTGAACTTGAAGAAGCTGATGACAGTGGCGCGCAAGTTAAATTAAAAGGCCATGACTTGTCATGTGATGAAGTTAAATCACATCTTGAAAGTGGTAAACGCGTTACTAAGCTTGCACTTGATTGGCAAGAACGTGTTAAATTCATGCTTCAAAATGATGGGTCAATTAAACGTCTAAGTTATTCAGATACACTGAAAGAAGAAAACGCTGACATACCTAAAGAAGATATGGCAGTAAAACTTGATGCTGACTTCATTTTAGCATCAGAAGAAATTAAACAATTGCTAGAAGAGCTAACTCAAGGTCTAGGTGATGCAGATGATTTAGCCAATCCATAACCGAAAGTTTAATAGCAATAAAAAA